>JBKPCG010000112.1:0-16019 GCA_046727255.1 Acidobacteriota bacterium
TTGACTCGAATTCACATTGGCGTGCGTCAGGATGGTTTCAAGCGTGTTTTGACCGGTGCGGGCATTGTCGTAGTGCTGCGTAAGGACGCTGAATTGGCCGAAAAGGAGAAATCGAAAATAACAGGAAGAAACCGATGCTAGAGAGCTGCAGGAACATCGCGGAAAGTAGTTCTCGAGGTCTCCTTTGCGGCCACGCTTAGTCTCAGGGTACCTGGGATCACCACGGGATGCAAGGCTCCAGTGGCGGCTTTTCAGGGCTCCTGCTTCTCTTTCTCTCTGCCGCTGGGCTTGAGTGTGCGCAAGTGCAGCACAATCTGCCATCGTTGCAGTTCCGGGATTCCGCTGAACGACGGCATACCATGATCCGGATTTCCGTTCGTAATTTTCCAGTACAACGTGCCATCGCTCTGATCCTGGACGACCGGAAGCTGCAGATCGGCTGCTTTCTTCAGACCCTGTCCCGAGTCGCCGTGACATTCCACGCAGTTCCGTTTGAAAAGCTTCCTGCCTCCAGCCGCCAGCTCTGGCTTGTCCGCCAGCGGATTCTTTCTCGCCGCCGCTTCCTTCGGCGCACGCCACTCTGCATCCGGCTGATAGTTAATATTCTGCGCCAACAGCAGAGCCGCTGCGGTGAAGAGAGTAAGAACGCCCCACTTCATTGCCTTCCTCCAAAGATCCGGGCTACCTTGCTTCCAAAGCCGCGAATTTCATAGGCATAGCCAAAGCGCAGCAAGGCCGGATAGCTCACATTCGTTAGCCCGAACGATGGAGAGAAGTGAATGCTCGAGTTGTCACTGACCTGCCACGAGACTACCGGCGCCAGGTAGTGAGCGGTCTCATGGAACCCGAAGCCATTTGTACTACCGAGCCCGCCATAGAGTTCCAGGCCAGCGTGGAAGTTCTCTAAGCAAAAGCGGCACTCCTTGCCCGAGGCGAGCTTCGACAATGGGCGCGAAACGCCCAGCGCATATCCGAATTCGAAGCCTTCGTCTGCCGAGAGATTCTTCTCTACGATGAAATTCTCCGCCAGGTTCCAGTCGTGGACGTTGCTCGAGAGAATCAGCTTGGCCTCGATTTCGTGCGCGTGCACTCTTGCTAATTCCTCGTTTCTTTCGTTGGAGATCTCTGCGTTACCGACGACCTCCTTGAGAATCTTGGTGGCTTCGTTGATGCCTTCGTATTCGAAATAGAGGATCGGGTTGATCCAGTGCTCGCGCTTGAGCGGACGGAAGCGGTTCTCCAGACGCCAGCCCGTGAAGACTGCGCTGTCGCCGGATGTGCCTTGACCTTCCAGATAAAGCTCAGCAGTCCAGCGGCCGGTCACGCCGTACTCGAATTCGCTGAAGGGAGCGACGAACAGGTTCTGGCCGGAGCGGGGGATTCCAACAGTAGTCCAGGTGGCGATTTCAAGATTGCCGGGTTCTTCCAGGTGATGATCATAGGTGACAAAATAGGGGGCTTCCTGCGCGTTAACGATGGCGGCGACTCCAAATAGAAGAATGAGAGAAAGTATCCGGGATTTCATGCGCTGAACCCGGCGGGACAAATTCGTGACACAGAATTCTCCTGTCTAATTGAAATTGAATTTCAATTTCAATTGGGAATTGTATGGCACGGCGGCGGGGGACTTCTGTCAGAGTTTTGTATTACTACGGGCGATCGTTGTCGCTACCAATTGCGGAATTTATGGTGACTCCACCGCTCAACTTGAACCAAATGCCGTCTGAAATTTGACTGAAGACCGGAATGCATTCCAACTCGCCGTGGGGATTCATCTTAAGTCGAGCCGGCTGGAAGCAAGGACGCTGACCAACGTAGCCTGGAGCTGATGGCCACAACGTGTCGCTGGTCCAGCCTATTTCGATCAGCTTACCCGCAGGTGTCATCACAATACTTCGGGCGGCAAGAGTATCGACACCTTGTTCGTCATAGCGTACCCGAAATGGCTTTCGTTGGTTAAAAGCTCCAATGACGCAATCGTTCGCATTCTTCGAATTTCTTGAAATACGGACGCGACCGCACTCCACGGCTTCAACACCGGAAAGATCACTCTCACGCAGTCAATCGCATCGATAAAAGGACACTTGGCGGGTGTGAACCAATCGAGTGGGGTGAGTCGTACAGGTGTCGATCGAAAAGGAGCCAAGAGCGACTGCACGTCGAAATTGGGCAGCTGTTCGCCAGCGGACTTGAAAGGAGTGGTGAATTCTTGTGACGAAGCCGTCGCATTTAATGCGGCGAGCAGGACGACGAGGAAGAGTCTCTGCACTTGTGGTCCTCCCCTGGCTGAACAACTCTACGTAATGCTCACTTCCGTATATGTCCCGTACACTTGTCGCAGCGCTTCGCAGATTTCGCCCACGGTGGCATAGGCGCGGACGGCATTTACGATATACGGCATGGTGTTGGCGTCGGAAATGTTCCCATTTGTCCCCGTGGATGGGGTTTCTGCGGCGGCCCGCTTTAAGGCCTCTAGCCGGCGCCGCACTTCTTCGTTCGATCTGCGGGCGCGCAACGCTTTCAACTTTCCTGCCTGGGCGCGCGCGACCGATTCGTCGATGTAGAGCGTGTGGGGCGACTCTTCTTCGATGACGAAGTCATTCACACCTACGGTGATCTTCTCGTTCGCTTCGGCGGCACGCTGGTACTGGTAGCTGGCATCGGCGATTTCCTTCTGCGGATATCCGCGCTCGATGGCCTTGACCATGCCGCCCATCCGGTCGAGTTTCTCGAAGTAGTCGAACGCGCCTTTTTCCATGTCGAGCGTCTGCTTCTCGAGGAAGTAGGAGCCACCCAGTGGATCGACGGTTTGGGCGACACCAGATTCATAAGCAATGATCTGCTGCGTGCGCAGCGCGATGCGCGCGGCTTCTTCGGTCGGTAACGCGAAGGCCTCATCGTAGGCGTCGGTGTGCAACGACTGTGTGCCGCCGAGCACCGCTGCGAGCGCCTGAATCGCTACGCGCGCAATGTTGTTCATCGGTTGCTGCGCTGGCAAGGAGACGCCGGCAGTTTGCGTATGGAATCGCATCAGTCGCGTGCGGTCGTTCTTTGCGCCGAAGCGATCTTTCATCAGCCGATACCAGATTTTGCGGGCGGCGCGATATTTGGCGATCTCTTCGAAGAAGTCGTTGTGAGCGTTGAAGAAGAAGCTGAGGCGAGGCCCGAAATCGTCCACATCGAGGCCGCGGCGCCGCGCCCACTCCACGTACTCAACTCCGTCGTAAATCGTGAATGCCAATTCTTGCAGCGCGGTCGAGCCAGCTTCGCGGATGTGGTAGCCGGAGATGGAAATGGTGTTGAAACGCGGCGTAAATTTCGATCCGAACTCGAAGGTATCAATCACCAGCCGCATCGACGGCGCGGGCGGATAGATGTATTCCTTCTGCGCGATGTATTCCTTGAGGATGTCGTTCTGAATGGTACCGGAGATTTTCTTCCAGTCTCCGCCCTGCTTCTCGGCGACGACGAGGTACATCGCCCACAGGACGCTGGCGGGCGAATTGATGGTCATTGAGGTTGTAATGTTTTCGAGATCGATGCCGTCGAACAGGATCTCCATGTCCTCAAGCGAGTCGATGGCCACGCCGCACTTTCCCACCTCGCCCTCGCTGGCTGGATGATCGGAGTCGTAGCCCATCAGCGTCGGTAGGTCGAACGCGACCGAAAGTCCTCCGCCACCGTGCTCCAGCAAATACTTGTAGCGCTGGTTGGTTTCTTCCGGCGATGCGAATCCGGAAAACATGCGCATCGTCCAGAGCTTGCCGCGGTAGCCGGTCGGGTGAATGCCGCGCGTGTAGGGGGGCTGTCCGGGGAAGCCGAGATATTTTTCGTAGCTCCAGTCGGCGGGTAGATCGGCCGGAGTGTAGAGACGACGAATGGGGGCGTTCGAAATCGTGCTGAAGCGCGCGTGGCCGTGCTCGTCGAGGTTAGTCCCGGTCTCGGCGCCGATCGGCTTTTCGGGAGCCTTTTCAAGTGTTGGCGCGAGCGTCTTCTCGGCCCAGTCTCTTTCTTGAGCAGACGGCTGCCGGCCTTCAAAGACGTCAGAAACCGGACGTTCGGCGATGGCTGGCTTAGTCACACTGGCGTTCGGTTTCTTCTCGGGCATGCGGCTCCCTACGGTGAGTTTGATGATAGAGGAGCGCTGCGGGAGCGACAAGGTTGCTCACCGACCGAGCGGTTGGTGATTTGCTGCCCTTACAATCGCCCCATGACTGTTGCCCCCATCAAGCCCGTCATTACGCTCGATGTACTCAACCAGATCGACGTTCGTGTGGGTACGATCCTTTCTGTCGCCGACATCGCTAACTCCGACAACCTCATGCAATTGCGTGTCGACTTTGGCGATCATGAGCGCACGATCGTGGCAGGAATCAGGAAAGAGCGGGCCAACGCGCGTCAGATCGAAGGGCGGCAGGCTCTCTTTGTCGTGAACCTGGAGCAGCGCAAAATGCGCGGGGTGCTTTCGGAAGGAATGCTGTTCGACATCGGATACGGCGATGGCATCACGCCCGTGCTGTCTGTGCCTGAGAGTCCGGTTC
The DNA here is from genome assembly GCA_046727255.1 of Acidobacteriota bacterium. GTDB lineage: Bacteria > Acidobacteriota > Terriglobia > Terriglobales > Acidobacteriaceae > Acidiflorens. The sequence goes on from JBKPCG010000112.1 coordinate 4,542, forward strand.
CCAATGGAACCCGTGCAGGCTAGCTGCTGCTATTCTTAGGGCCGAACTCGGCGGAGGACACTCTGAAGGCGTTTCGGAGACTGCTAAAGCGCACGCCCGTGTATGGCGTCTACAAGGCGTTGGGGCATCATCCCGACTACTGGTACTGGATTCTGCGCGGCCGGCCAGCCCGTTCTCCTCACCTTCTAAAGCAGAAAACCGTTCGCGAATACGGCGAGATGTACGATCTGAAGACGCTGGTTGAAACCGGAACTTACTACGGTGAGATGGTCGCAGCCATGAGGGGCTGCTTCGACCGAATCTATTCCATCGAATACGTTCCGGAACTGGCCAACCGTGCTAGGAAGAAATTTGTGCGCTACCCGCACATTCACATCTTTTGTGGCGACAGCCGTGAGGTCATGCCTGAAGTTCTTGCGTTGCTGAAGGGCCCCGCGCTCTTCTGGCTCGACGCCGGCTACTACGGATGGGTCGGCAAGCAGGGAGACCAGCAGCGGCTTTCCGCGGAACTGGAGCTGATCCTCAGCCACCCCTACCCGCACATCATTCTGCTCGACGACGCGCGCGGCTTGACTGGCCAGAACGGAATTCCGTCGGTGGCTGATGTTAAGTCGTATGTTGAATCGAAGTTTCCGCAGAGGCAGGTGGAGGTTCAGTTCGACATCCTGCGAATTACGCGGCGGACTTAGCTGTGTTCACCCCCGGGCGCACTAGCAGAAGAGTCAGCATCGAGAGCAGACCGACCGAGCAGCCGAACAAGAGCGGAATCAATCCCCAGGCTGAAAGCAATCCGCCGCCGTGGGCGGCGCTGCGCTCGCCCGCCTGGAGTGCCCATAGACCGGATGCACTAAGAAGAGATGCGAAAAATCAGCGAGATTGCGTGGGTGATTCGTAGCCGCACACACAGCCTGGGGTCCGAGCCATTCCAAAGCTGGGAGCCGAGAATGCAGAGCGACACCGGTCCCGCTGCCAGAATCGGAGCGAGTGCTAAGCCAAAAAACGTCGACAACAGCACCAGCGGCGACCCCACCAGAAAGTGAGCAATGCTCAGGCTTCGATACAGAGTTCGGCTTGGCATTCGGACGATTGTGGCATGGTTCGGAACGGCGGCAGTCCTTGCGGAAGTCACTCACAGTTAGACGGGGGACGACTTCGGAAACAATGTCGGGTAGAGACGCGGCATGCCGCGTCTCCCTTCGTGGTCGGCCATTCCGCGGCCGGCGGAGACGCGGCAAGCCGCGTCTCTACTCGGATTTTTCTTGCAGTTCCCACGCCTTTGCGTATTTCCACGAAACGTACACCGCGTGGTAGAGATGCAGGAGCAGGCCTTCGCGGCCGTCGAGGAATCCGAGGCGGAAGAAATAGTTGTAGACGAACGTCGCGGCTGGCCTCAGCACGATGTTGAAGGTGCTGAAACGGACGCGCCTCTTGGCTGCGATCATCTCCGCGCCTAGCGACGAGTAACGGTTCATGTGGTCGAGGTAGTCGGACAGCGTGGGGTAGGAATGGTGGAGCAATGCGCCGGTGGGGAGCTGACGAACATCACCGCCCACCCGCAAGGTCTCATGCACCGCACGATCTTCAAATTTTCCGGCGCCGCGGCGGAAGAGACGCAATTTTGGGTCGGGCCAGAAGCCGCCGTGTTTAATCCAGCGCCCGAGGAAGTAATTCTGCCGGCGAATGAGGAGTCCCGTAACCGTGGTAGCGAAAAACGAAATCCGGAAATTTGGAACGACATTCTTGACGGTGTTTACAGATTCTCTGAGCATGTAGTGTCGCAGTGCTGCGCGGAGATCTTCATCCACTTCTTCATCCGCGTCCAGGCTCAGAATCCAATCACCCGTCGCCTTCGCCATCGCCGAATTCTTCTGCGCGGCGTAGCCCTTCCACTTTTCCACGAACACTTTCGCGCCGAACGATTTCGCGATCTCGATGGTGCGATCAGTTGAGCCGGAGTCGACTACGATGATCTCGCCCTTACCATCCAAGACCAGTGGCTGGACGCTGGCCAGCGTGCGTCCGATATTTGTTTCTTCGTTATGAGTGATGATGACGACTGAGAGCGTCACGCTTGTGAGAATACCCGACACTACTGGAGATGGGAATCGAAAGCAGGTCCACGGCTTCACTCAGGATGACAGTCCCCAAAAGGACGCCAAGAAAAACGCCGGGCGATAGATGCCCGACGCCCCATCAAATGGAGGGCACCCGCCCTGCGTGGTAAGTGCTACTGCTGCGGTTGCGGCGGCGGCTGCACGGGAGTCTGCTGCTCCGGCGGCCGGGGCGCCACATAGGGTACGTTCGGCATTCGCGTTACTTGTCCCCGCTCGGCGTCGCCCATCAGGATGCCCAGCCGGTCGAGCGTAGCGCCGGTGGCGCGATCCAGTTCCACTCGTGCCTTCTCATAAGCGGAATTGGCGGATACCAGGTTCGACTGCGCCTGCGTCAGATCGCGCTCGTTTTGCAGGACGAGAGTAGTCGTCGAAGCGCCCAGCCCATACTTCTTCTGTTCCGCGTCGAGTGACTGTTTTCCAAGTTCGACGGCCGCCCGCGCCGCTTCGACGCTGGCACGATTCTGCTGCACCGAGAACTGTGCGTTGCGGACTTCGATGCGGATCTGGTTTTCCTGCTGTTGTAAACGCATCTGGGCCTGGCGATATTCCAACTCCGCGCGCACCTGGTCGGCCTGGGCAGAGCGGTTGCGGATGGGAATATTCAACTGAAGACCAACACCCTTGCTCGGCGCCGTGGAGTCGATAAGTTGATTCAAGGTGCCGCCGTAGCCAGTGGGAGAATCGGGCGCCTTGCACTCTGGGTTTGCAACACAGGCCGGGCTAGGGTCTCCGCCGAGACCGCTGCCTCCGTAGTAGGCAAACAAGTTCAGGGTCGGCAGCAGAGCATTCTTGGCGGAACGCGTGTTGATGTCGCGGTTCGTCAGGTCAATGCGGGATTCCGCGAGCTCGGCACGATGTGACAAGGCTTCGTTGACCAAGTCCTGGGTGGGAACGACTGGTTCGTTGTCCGGGACCAACATCGTGTCGATCGGAATCACCTCAGCATCGGCCAGTACCGGATCCACCAGCGTTCGGCTGAGAGCATTCTTAACCAGCAATTGCTGCAATTGCAAGTTGGTCTGCGCCACGATTAGAGATTGCTGGTTAGTCGCTACCACGCTGCGCGCACGGACAACTTCAATAGGCGCGAGGGTTCCGATTTCCACTTGCTTTTGATTGTCCGACAGGGTTTTATTAGCGAGCGTGAGCGAGTCCTGTTGCACCTTCACGTTCTCGTAGGCATTCACCAGATCCCAATAGATGTTCTGTATCTGATTGACAGTCGTAATTACCTGGAGACGAAACGCTACATCGGAGATTTCACGATTGTTCTTGGCGATCCTGATGAACCTCGTGTTAGGCAGCAGCCCGAAGCCCGATAGCAAAGGCTGGGAGAAGGTGGCCCGGAAGTTCGATTTCAACTGCGGGCTTCGAGTCTGAAAGCCTGAGGTCGAAGTATCGCGGGTATTGTTGAAGCCGACCGAAAGGTTCGATCCCCAGTGGAAGCCTTGCTGATAACCGAAGTCCCACGTCGCGGTGTGGGTGTCGAGGAAAGGGTCGGAGATCACCGCGGATTGACCGGTGAGAAATCTTGATTGGTCCAGTTGCAGGGTGCCGGTCAAAATCGGATCAAACGTAGGCACCGGTGCGCCCACGCCAGTGGTCGAAGTCACCAGTCCCGATGTTCCAGCTCCGGCGCCGCCCGTACCGACCGTCGTACCGCCGGCTCCGCCGCCCGTGGAAGTGGTTCCCACGCCCGCGCCGGTGCCTCCAGGAGTTCCTTGAACCAGACCAGTGTTTACGCCTCTCGTGGCCTGGCCCGCCTTCGCGCGCCAGATGTCGGTATCGGCAATGTTCAGGTTGTAGCGCGCAATTGCGATGTCGAGGTTGTTCTCGAGCGCCAGCGCTACGGCGTCGTTCATGGAGATATACAGTTTGCCGTCGCGCATGAGTTGCTCAAAGCGCCCGGTGTTGGCCAGGCTTGGGGGAGCTACAGTTCGCGGGGTATAGGGTCCGACGGTATTTGGAAAATGCGATCGCGGCTGCGAGTAGTCCTTTAGCACAAAGGGCTGCGCGGCCGACGGCGCTGGTTTCTGCGTCTGCGCCGAGGGCGCGTTGGGCATCTGCGAGGCATCCTGCGCCCATCCGGCAGGAACCATTACGCCGGCAAGAAAAAAGGCGGCCGCCCGCCGGCAAGCGGAAGTCAGAATAGAACGTTGCATTCGTGTCATCTCCATTAATCGGGCGAGAAACTGACGAGGTTGTCAGGACGTTTCTTGGTACGTAGACCGTGGGGCAAGAGTTCCTTGCAATCCACGAAGAAGCTCTGTTTCATTGATCCTTCGACTTCATTCAATACAAGTGAAATAGTATAGCTGAGGCGCTCCGCGCCCTTCAGCGGTCGTACGCGTAAAACTTTGTAAACACTATGGATGATCGTCGCGCGCCGCCGGACTCGGAAAAGATCGTGCGCAATCTCAAACTGATCCTTTCCTACGACGGGTCCGAGTTCGCGGGCTGGCAGGTGCAGCCGGAACGAGCCACGATCCAGGGCACACTCGCCTCAGCAATTGGACGGTTGACGGGAGAAAACGTACTGCCCCAGGGATCGGGCCGCACCGACGCAGGTGTACATGCTCTGGCGCAGGTCGCGACCTTCCAGACATCATCGTCGATCCCGACCGAAAACTGGATCAAGGCGCTGAACGACATTCTGCCAGCTTCCATTCGCGTGCTCGAGGTGACCGAAGCCGCGCCGGACTTCCACGCGCGCAAATCCGCGCGCGCGAAGATCTATCGCTACCGCATGTATCGCGGCGCGATCTGTCCGCCGTTCCTCGCGCGCTACGTTTGGCACTACCCGTTTCCGCTGGATGAAGTTGCTATGGCGCTAGCGGCCCCGCTCGCGGTCGGGGAGCATGATTTCACTTCCTTCGCGGCCGCTGACCTCGAACGCTCGGAGCGCATGGCTGCAGACGAAATTCTTGACCACACAGGACACAGAGGGACACAGGGTGAAGCTCAGGTGAGTAATGTGCGAACGATCTTTTCGTCTGCCTGGACGCGCGAGGGCGACGACCTTATCTACACCGTCCGCGGAAGTGGATTCCTCCACCACATGGTGCGCAATCTGGTCGGGACATACTTGCTGGTAGGGAAGGGAACTCTGACCCAAGATGATTTCGGCGCAATACTCGGCGCCCGCGATCGCTCCGCCGCCGGTCCCACCGCGCCTGCCCGCGGGTTGTACTTGGTTAGTGTCGAGTATGCGGGATAGCGGTCAGCTGATCTACACTATCCTTGCGCGATGCCTACTGACCTCCAACTCGCCGTTTCCCGGATCGCCTCGGTTAATCCGGCGACCGGCGAGGTGCTGGGCGAACTGGACTGCGCGGGGCCCACTGAAGTCCGCGCCGCCGTGGCTCGCACTCGCGCTGCGCAACCGGACTGGCATGCGTGGGGAGTCCGTAACCGCGTCAAGATCGTGAGCCGCTTCCAGCAACTTCTTCTCGCCCAGAAAACAGACCTTGCGCGGCGGATCACGCATGAAGCCGGGAAACCGTACGTCGAGTCCCTTCTGACTGAAGTCATGGTCGTGCTCGACGCCGCGCGCTTTCTGGTTGAGAATGCCTATTCGATTCTCCGCGAAGAAAAGCTGCCGCACGGCAACCCGGCTCTCAAGACCAAGTCCGGACGCATTCTGCACGAGCCTTACGGCGTTATCGGAATCATCTCGCCATGGAATTATCCTTTCTCGATTCCGGCCACTGAAGTGATGTCCGCCCTGGTCGCTGGGAACGCCGTAGTTCTCAAGCCGTCTGAGTTCACACCGCTGATTGCGCTTGAGCTGCAGTCTTTGCTACGCGCGGCGGGCGTTCCCGAAGACGTTTTTCAGGTTTTGCCGGGTGAAGGCGCTGCCGGAGCGGCGCTGGTGAAGAGCGACATTGACAAGCTTGTTTTTACCGGAAGTGTCGCGACTGGCCGGAGAATCGCGCAGGTAGCGTCCGAACGACTGCTGCCCGTACTGCTAGAACTGGGTGGCAAGGATCCGATGATTGTTCTCGACGATGCTGACATTGACGTTGCTTCGAGCGCAGCTATATGGGGCGCTTTCGTCAATGCAGGGCAAGCGTGCCTTTCCGTCGAGCGTTGTTACGTCCATGACAAGTTATATGCGCGGTTCGTCGATGCCTGCGCTGAGAAAGCCCGCAAGTTTCGCGTCGGAAATGGAATGGACCCGGCCACCGATGTCGGACCGATGATCAGTGAACAGCAAGTGCGCGTGGTCGAGTCGCACATTGCGGATGCGCGTGCCCACGGTGCTCGCGTACTTGTGGGCGGAGCGCGTTTGCGCGAGTTAGGGCCGACGTTCTTCGCTCCCACCGTGCTCGCTGATGTGGACCACAACATGCGCGTGATGAGCGAAGAGACTTTCGGACCGGTGCTGCCGATCGCATCCTTCCACGACGATGCCGAAGCGGTCCGTCTGGCCAATGATTCCGATTATGGCCTGGCCGCCAGCGTCTGGACTCGCGACCGCGCTCGAGGTGAAGCCCTCGCGCGCCAGATTCAGGCGGGCACCGTCATGGTAAACGATGTGCTCTCGTGTTTCAGCATCAGCGAAGCTCCTCATGGCGGCGTGAAGGCCAGCGGCCTCGGTCGTACGCACGGACGCTGGGGCCTGGAAGAAATGGTGCGCGTGAAATATCTCGACTCCGACCTGCTGCCCCGCATGAAGAAAGTCTGGTGGTTCGGTTATGGCGGCGAGTTTACGCGGGAGATGGAATCTTTTCTAGATATGATTTTCGCGCGCCCGCTGCGCGAGAGGGTGAGGGCGGCGGTGCACGCCTGCGGTGCGTTGTGGCGCCGGAAGCTGTAATGCTTTTCTTCCCCGGCGCGCGTCTCTACGCATTGGACCTACGCCCAATTTAATCTGCGGCGGCGATGGTACCGGAATTGGTCTTGGCGGTTTCCGCCTGGCGCATCCGCAACGCCCGGTTCGACGGCAAGCCCGCGTCCCGAATCTTGTACAGCAACGCCCGGTAACTGATGCTCAATGTCCGCGCCGCCTGCTTGCGGTTCCAGTGATGCTGTTGCAGTACCTTCAGGATTACTTTGCGCTCCAGTTCGCGTACCGCCTGACGGGTCAGCTTCTTCAGCGATATGGGACCATCGAACGAAATTTCCGGATTGAAGAAGTCAGGCTCGCGCGCCACCAGGTCATTGGTGATGACTTCCTCATGGCCCAGGATCACGTAGCGCTTGATCAGGTTCTCCAGTTCCCGGATATTTCCCGGCCAGTGATACTTCTGCAAAACGCTCATCACTTCGTTCGATAGAGGTCGGGCGCGGCAGTTGTACTTGCGGTTGTAGTATTCCAGAAAGTAGTTGGCCAGATCCTCGATGTCACCGCGACGTTCCCGCAACGCCGGCATGCGCAGATTCACGACGTTGATGCGGTAGTAGAGATCTTGACGGAAGGTGCCGCCCTCAATCTCAGACTCCAGGTTGCGGTTGGTAGCGCACACGACGCGCACTTCGACCTTCTTGTCTTCCTGGGCGCCGATCCGGCAGAATTGCCCGTCCTGCAACAGTTGCAGGAGCTTCGATTGTAGCGACAGGTCAAGCTCAGAAATTTCATCGAGAAACAGCGTTCCACGGTGAGCCAGTTCAACTCGTCCGGGTTTGGCCCCAAAGGCGCCGGTGAAAGCTCCCTTTTCATAGCCGAACAGTTCACTTTCCAGCAGCGTGCCCGGAATGGCGGGACAGTTCACCTTGACCAGCGGACCGTTTTTCCACGGAGACAGCGCATGGATCATCCTCGCGATGATGTCTTTCCCCGTGCCGCTCTCGCCGTGAATCAGGACGGGAACGTTAGCAGCCGCCACCTTCGATAGCTGGGAGCGGATCGCCACCATCGGCTCGGAGTGGCCGAAGATGATGTTCTCAGGGGGAATTTCGCCAAGGGACTGTGCCAGCGAGCCGAACTGAAGGGTACTCATAAACCAGGAGCCTCGAAGGGTGGAATACCACCCGCGTGCACTAAAAGTGCATCCCGAGCGCCAAACCGCCGGCAGGGCCCAGGAACCGCGCAGGAATCACGCTAAGCTGTCATCTCTCTATAGATTAGAGATCGTTGCCTTGGGCCAAAGTGAGTTGTCGCAAGAGACAACAAAGCTCGTCCGGGGGGTAGAACGAGAGGGAAAAACATTTCACACCGCAGAACGGGCTTTCCTCAAACGAGAGCGAGGAATGGCCGCAGTGTCGGTGCTTAGAGGACGTCCGAACTTCAAGCCCAGCAGGTGATAATCGTTCAAATGACTGACCCAAACCGTCTTCGCACGAATTGCTCGGGAAGAAGAGCGAACACCATGTGCCGGACCAATCGGGGCACTGGGAATTTCCAGCGAAACCGGGCTAGATTTGGGCAAAGAGCGCCGGACTACGACTAAAGCACCCCCGGCAGAAATGTTCACCGCAGTGGCAAATTCCAGCGATTCCTTGCCGTTCTCGTCTCGACTACGGACGAAAACCGGTATCGCGAGGCGGAGCCGCGCCCACTTACGTTGTTCTCTTTTGGGGGAGTGCGTACGCAATTGCTGCCCGTCCGAAACAAGGATAAACCCATAAGGGTGCCGCAGATTGGGGGCCAAACCTCGGACTACCCGGAAGAGGGTCAGAATCCAGCGAAACCTCGCTCCCACTACGGGAATTACCGTCGTTGCCCCCTGTCTACCAAATTTGGAATTCTCCAGCTTAGACTGCTAAAAAGTGCAACGTTTTTCGCTTAGTACCCCCGTCGGGTGCGTTTCCAATTGACAGTCCTATGCCCCTGACTTACCATGGTTTCACTCTCATTCTGGCGGTAGCTTGTTCCCTCCCCTTATTAGTCATTAAACTGGTTTCTTGATGGCCGCAACGCCTGACAAAAGCTTTGGTACGCCCTTTGGGGGGTCCCGATCGGAAGATCGGATACCTCCGACCGCTGCCAGTCCAGCCGAAACAGACGACGCCTCGGTGGACCTGATGCGCGAGTTCGAGCAGTTGCGCGATCGTTTCCGGCGCACTACCAACGCCCTGACCTCAGCCGCTCATGACCTGAAGACTCCTTTAGCGATCCTGAACGGTTACACGGAATTGCTGCAAAGCGAGAAGCTGGGACCACTGAATGAACGACAGCGCGAAGTGTTGCTTGACATGTCTTCCAATGGCCAGCGGTTGCAACACTTCATCCAGGATTTTCTGACATTCAGTGTGCTCGAGACCGGCGAGCTGCGCATGCAGTACGAGCTCGGCGACATTAACGTTTCACTGTCCGAGGTCTGCCGCCTGTGGTCCCCTCGCTTTCAGGAGCGTGGTCTCGCACTCTATTTCCTGGCCAACGAAAAAATCAGTCCGCTTCCGTTTGACTCAGCCAAGATCCAGCGCGTGATTTCCAATCTTCTCGAGAATGCATCAAAGTTCACGCCCCAGGGTGGCACTGTCTGGCTGCACGCGGAGCCTTACGTGTGGGAGCGACGCACGGTCAGCAAGCCGGCGGCATCGGGAGAGCGCCGCCGTCAGACGACTGGCGCCCCCAACGCTGTCAAAGTAAGCGTTTCTGATACCGGGCCGGGCATCACTCCCGAGTACCATCAGGAAATTTTTGATGATTTCTTCCGGCTACCGAGCAGCGAGGCTTCCGAAGGTATGGGCCTGGGCCTGGCAATCGCTCGCCGCCTGGTGCAGGGCATGGGTGGGAAAATCTGGGTGGAAAGCGAGCCGGGAGCGGGTTGCAAGTTTTCGTTCCTGATCCCGCTCAAACCAATTCTAAGCAGTTCGTCACGAGGGTCGAGCAAATGAGCGAAGCCAACATCCTGCTGGTGGACGACGAACCGGGGATGCTGCGGTACATCCGGACGCTGTTGGAGGTGGACGACTACAAGGTCGAGACCGCCACCAATGGTGAAGAGGCAGTGGCGCGCGTGCAGAAGGGGCCGCAGCCCGACTTGGTGCTGCTCGACCTCCTCATGCCCGGCATTGACGGGCTGGAGACCCTCGAGCAACTCCGCCAACTCAAGCCCGGATTGAAGGTCGTCATGCTCTCTTGCGTGAGCGACACTCGCAAGGTCGTCCAGGCCATGCGCCTGGGCGCCCACAACTACCTGACGAAGCCGTTCCAGAAAGCCGAACTCGACGCGGTGATTGACCAGTGCATCGGCGAAGCCAAGGGCGAAAGTTACGCGGGTGAAGTCGAAGAGCTTTGTGACGACGTATTTTTCGTCGCGGCCAGTCCTGCGATGAAGAAGATCCGCTCGCAAGCAGCGCTCGTCGCCAACGTCGACATCCCGGTACTGCTGCTCGGAGAAAGCGGCACCGGCAAGGAAGTGCTCGGTCGCCTGATTCACAAGCTCTCGCAGCGCGCCCACAGAACGTTTCTCAAAGTAAATTGTGCTGCGGTCCCTGCGGATCTGCTCGAGAGCGAGCTATTCGGTTATGAGGCCGGCGCCTTTACTGGTGCTACGCATCCCAAGCCTGGCAAGTTTGAACTCTGCAACAAAGGCACTATCCTGCTTGACGAAATCGGAGAGATGCCGCCGCTGCTCCAGGCCAAGCTGCTGCACGTGTTGCAGGATCAGCAATTCTCCCGTCTGGGCAGCCGCTCGGTGATCAAGGTGGACGTGCGCATCCTGGCCGCCACCAATATCAACATTCCCGAGGCCCTCGCCACCAAGCGTTTGCGCGAGGATCTTTACTACCGTCTCAATGCTTTCACCATGTCGCTGCCGCCGCTTCGTGATCGTAAGGAAGAGATTCCGATCCTGCTGAAGCATTTCATGGCGCGCATGTCGGAACTCTATGCGAGAGCGCCGTTGCCGCTTTCGCCCGCAATGATGGATGCATGCCTGAAGCATCCGTGGCCCGGCAACCTACGCGAGCTGAGCAATTTCGTAAAGCGCTACCTGGTCTTGGGAGACGAAATTCTGGCGGTTGCGGAACTGCAGCCCAAGCCCGACGGCGGTGGTGGTGTGCGCGTGGATCCGGCCGGCAAAGCCGCGGTGGCCGGCGCCGAAGCTGGCGGCGGTCTGAAGTCGCTGGCCCGCAACGCCAAAGACGAAGCCGAAGCAGAAGCCATTTCCCGCGCTCTGGAAGAGACCAACTGGAACCGCAAACAGGCGGCCGTGATTCTGAAGATCAGCTACAAAGCCCTGCTCTACAAGATCCGCCAGTACGGGATAGCCCAAAGCCGCAGTACGCACAGATTGTCCGCAGGGGCGTAACCTCAGCCCCTGAAGGGGCAATCAACAGGATCGAAAATCGCCTTTCCTCATGCCGGATTTCCCAAGGGTTCGACTCGATAGCCGAGGTTTCGGAGTGTACGGATCATTCGCAGTGTGCGTACTGGCTTGGACTTCTCGCATACCGCCGGGCCGCGTTCCTCATA
>JBKPCG010000113.1:0-37032 GCA_046727255.1 Acidobacteriota bacterium
CGCGATCGACAACATGGCAAGCGTCGGCGGTTTGGAGAATCTGAAGAACTGGCTCGCGCAACGCCGTAACTCCTGGGAGCCACAGGCCCGGCAGTTCGGTCTCGACCCGCCCAAGGGCGTCATAATCCTCGGCGTGCAGGGATGCGGTAAGACCCTCTGTGCCCGCGCCGTTGCTGGCGAATGGAAGCTGCCGCTGGTGAAGTTCGATACCGCCGCCGTGTACGACAAATATATCGGCGAGACCGAAAAGCGCATTCAGAAAGTTTTCAAAGTGGCCGAAGGGCTGGCGCCCTGCGTGTTGTGGATTGACGAGCTGGAAAAAGTTTTTGCCGGGAGCGGTCCCGACTCAGCATAGGTCGACGGCGGTTTCCTCGCGTCTGCTCGCGTCGTTTCTTTCCTGGATGCAGGAACACACATCGCCAGTATTCGTCGCCGCACCTGCAACAACGTGACGGCGCTTCCGCCGGAGTTGATCCGCAAAGGACGATTTGACGAATTGTTCTTTGTGGACCTGCCCAATGCACCCGAGCGCAAGCAGATTTTTTCGATCCAGCTGACGAAGCGCAAACGCAATCCCACTGACTACGATCTCGACCGGGTTGCCGCTGCTACGAAGGGATTTTCCGCGCGGAAATCGAGTCAGCGGTGCAGACCGCGCTCTACTCCGCCTATTCCCGCAAGCAGGAGCTCTCTAGCGAAGACCTGTTCACCGCACTTTCATCTACCGTGGCGCTTTCTATCACTCGCGCTGAGGAATTAACGAGCTGCGCACATGGGCCAAAACGCGGGCCGTCTGGGCCAGCACACCTGAGGCCAAACGGGAAGGCGCGTAAGTAGCACGGGTTTCCCGCGGCTATTTTCCTCCCATTGACTCCCCCGCCCGCCCGCGCTACGCTTTACTCAAATGATGTCCATCCGCGCCCTGTTAGCGCGCGTTCCGGTCGGTTCCAGTTCAGAGAAAATCCTTTGCGTGCAAAAACCGGCAGCATCGATGTCACCTGAGACCGGTAATGCACATCCAAGAGGGGCCCCCAGGCTGTTAGGAGGCGGCGCTACAACCCTGAATGAAGAAAAGTATTGAGATCAGCCCCAACCTCGAGACCCTGTTCGGCACCCGCGATGAAAACCTGCACGTGCTCGAAGACGGCCTGAATATCAACATCGACCTGCGTTCTGACCGCATTGACCTGGAAGGCGCTCCTCGAGACGTGGCCCGCGCCGAGCAGCTGTTCGCCGACTATGACCACCTGCATCGCACCGGCTACCAGTTCCAGAATGGCGACTTGAACAGCATGCTGCGTGTGTTGGTTGGCGACCCGAACGTCACGCTGCGTGGCCTGGCCGAAGCTGGACGCCAGCGATCGTTTGGTCGAAAGACAGTTCAGCCTAAGAGTCCTAATCAGCGCCGCTATCTTGAGGCCATCGAGCGCCATGACATGGTATTCGGCGTCGGCCCAGCCGGCACCGGCAAGACTTACCTCGCCGTCGCGATGGCGATCTCTGCGCTGCTCAACAAGCAGGTGAACCGCATCATTCTTGCGCGGCCTGCTGTTGAAGCTGGCGAGCGCCTCGGTTTCCTGCCCGGAACTTTGCAGGAGAAGATCGATCCTTACCTGCGTCCGCTGTACGATGCGCTCTTCGACATGATGGATCCCGAACGCGTCGAACGCTATCTCGAAAAGAACGTGATCGAGATCGCGCCCATCGCCTTCATGCGCGGCCGGACCCTGAACGACTCTTTTGTAATTCTCGACGAAGCGCAGAACACAACCTCGGAGCAGATGAAGATGTTTGTCACTCGCCTCGGATTCGGTTCCAAGGCGGTTATCACCGGAGACATCACGCAGATCGATCTCCCCAACGCGCGCCGCAGCGGCCTGCTCGAAGCGATCGACATCCTGAAGGACGTAAACGGCCTGGCCTTCGTTCACTTCGACGAAAGCGATGTGGTGCGGCATCATCTCGTGCAACGCATCATCCGTGCCTACGACGAATTCAAAACGCGGCTGGCCGGACCACAGCTGCCTCTGCTCGAAGGTAAAGCGAGCGCGGCGGAAGCGAAGCCTGCTACCAACGGCAAAAATCGTACGAGCGAGGATGTCGCGTCACCACCGCCCACGCCACTCGCCGATGAGCCACGCGTGCGCGATTAGTCAGTTCGAAGCTCCAGGGAGGGAGCCGTCACGGTCCCTCCTTTTGATTTGGTGTATGGTGTGTGTCTTGATTTTGGGTGGAGCAGCAGATTTGGGTAGAGCAGCGGATTTGGGTAGAGCAGCGGATTTTGGATGGAGCAGCGCTTCAGCGCTGCATTAACTGCCTCATTGACGATGGGCCGCTAGCCCCTGAGGTCATAAGCGTTGCCTGAGAGCGGCACTTCGTCCTGGATCGCCTTGGTCATTCTGCAAAAACGCGTTGTGGGGCTGACCGAGTTGGCGCTTGACCGCTTTGTGGCTCGCGCTCGCCGCGCTGCGGGACTGCGCGCGGCCGTCAATGTTCTAGTGACTTCGAATGCAGAACTGCGGGAACTCAACCGGCGCTTCCGCGGCAAAGATCAGGCGACCGACGTCTTGTCCTTTCCTGCCCTGCCCGGCCTGACACCGCGCTACGCCGGTGACATCGCCATCTCGGCAGAAATCGCCGCCCACAATGCGCGTACCCTCGGACACACCGCCGCCGAAGAAATCAAGATCCTAGCTCTGCACGGCATCCTGCATCTGCGCGGTTACGATCACGAGCGCGACCGCGGCAAGATGGCTCGCCGGGAAGAAAAATTGCGCCGCGACTTGCGTCTTCCCGTTGCCCTAATCGAGAGAGCGGCACAGCTTGGGCCCCGTCCCCGGAGGCGCACGTGATCGGCGCCGGCTTCGCTCTCGTGCTGCTCATTGCGCTGCTGACCCTCGTTTCCTACGTCGATCGCGTGTATCAGGAAATCGGCAAATTTCTCTCCCGCGACTTTCAAGACAACATCGATGCTTTCGAGCAGATCGTCGAGCCGCGTCTGGGAGTGGGCCGTGAGCGCGCCGCACTCTCGATGGCCATCCTCACACAGTTGACCATGGCCTCCATCGCCATGATCGTCGGTTTCACCGTCTTTCGGGACCGCGCCTGGGACATTTATGCCGTGCTGGAAGCCGGACTCACCTTGATCCTGATTATCATTATCTTCAACCGGCTGCTGCCATTTGTCTTTTTCTCTCGGACCAGCGGCCGCTGGCTGGCGCACTTTGCGCTACCGTTGCGCCTTCTCATCTATCTGATTCTGCCCATCACGCTGGTTCTGGGATTTTGTCAGTCCGTGGCCGCCCTGACCCGCGAACACGGAGATCAGGCGCCTGAAACGCCCGCCGAAGCCGTCGACGCCCTCATCGAAGCCGGCCAGGAAGAGGGAATTCTCCAGGAAGGTGACCGCGACCTGATTCAGTCGGTGGTCGAGTTCAGCGGCAAAACCGTTCGCGACGCCATGAAGCCTCGGCCCGAGATGGTCGCCGTCCCTGTCAACGCGACGGTCGAACAAGTAATCGAATTGCTGAAAACCAAGCCCTTCTCGCGAATTCCGGTTTACGAAGGTTCCATCCACAACATCAAAGGGATTCTCTATACCCAGGACCTTCTTCAAGTTCGCGACTCCGAGGCCCACACTCGCACCGTCGACACTCTGATGCGCCGCGACGTCCATTTCGTTCCGGAAAGCAAACTGGTCAGTGACCTGCTGCGTGAAATGCAACGCAGCAACGTCCGCATGGCGATTGTTGTCGACGAATACGGTGGCGTCGCCGGCCTGGTGACGATCGAAGACCTGGTCGAAGAGATCGTTGGCGAAATCGGCGACGAGCACGAGAAAGCGCAAGTCGTCCGCGAGAACGAGCATTCCTACGTGGTCCCCGGAAACATGGATGTCGACCGTCTCGACGAACTATTCGGCATTCGTCCCGAAGGACGCGAATCGTCAACCATCGCCGGCCTGGTCAGCGAGCTCGCGGGCCGTATCCCGAAAAGAGGCGATGTCATCGAAGACGATGGCCTGAAGTTCGAAGTGCTCGACTCCACCGATCGCAAAGTAGAGCGCGTGCGGATTACGGCGGTCGAGCCGAAACAGATGAAACTGATTTGAGGGGTGGTTCATGTATGCACATCGAGCCATGCTGGTTGTGTTTTGCCTGCTTGTCATGTCCTTGACTTTGATCCAGGCGCAAGAGAAGCAAGTGTCGGAGCGAGCGGCCCGCCCTAAATAACGCTTTGGCGGAATTACAGAAAAGCCATCTGATCCACTGGTCCAGCAGCGGTACCTGGAGGTCTTTCCGCGCGACTACAAGAGCTCTTTGGAACTGTTCGACCTTCACCGCGAGCTCTACGACGGTGTTGACTTTATCCGAATCTTGCCCGAGTTAGCTAAGAACCACGATGCCGAGGTAGGGAACCTCTTGGTCCGGTTGAGCAAAGACGCACACTGGGAGGGGGACGCGCCGAGTTACCTTCAACTTGCCACTGCCACCTACGCAGGCCAGCACACGAAGACGTTCGTGTCTGTAATCGATCAACTTTCGCCCTCGGAACAAGGCAATCTAATAACTTTCTTGGCGGACGTGCAGAATCACAGTGCCTATGGGGAATACCAGACATCATCGATCATCTACGAAGCCTCGGTAAGGGCGGCCTTGCGCAGAGGTTTGAGGAGGCTAGAAAGAGGCGCTCACAGCAACCGCACGGTTGACGGGCTGGAACGAAATGAATAGCTCAATTGTGGTCCCAACACGAAAAGTCTTTGGTCGGTTTTCGATCCTCGCCGGAAACGCGCTGCAGCTTGCCGGGATCACCGTCGCCTTCCTAGCCCTCGCCGCGGAGCGATCAGCGCCCTCGAAAGCCGCCGCCATCATCGCCATGATCACAGCCTGGCTCCTGCTCTACTTCTTCTGCCACGGCATCGCGCACTGGGCCGTCGGCCGGCTCCTCGGCATTCGCTTCGCCTTCTACACCGTCGGCGGAACCGGCAATCCGGAAGGCTATCCCGCTGGCCTGCGATGGGTGTTCGAGCATCTCCCGTTCTTCGGCGTGCAGACCGAGAGGACCTCGATGCAGAAAGCTAGTCCGATGGCCAAAGCGATCATGTGGTCGGCAGGAGTGACCTCCTCCGCCGTGGTCCCGATCCTGGGAGTGCTTTGCGCGTGGCGTTCAGGCGTCCCCGGCAGCAAACTGTTTCTGATCTTCGCGGTGATCTGGGCGATTGCAACCTTAGCCAGCAACTGGACGAGCCGCACCGGAGACTACTCCAAGGCGCGACGCGCCCTTGGCCGTCAATGATAACTGTGATACCCGGCGGCCTCATGGTCTTTCGGGATAAGTGTGTGGTGTCCAATGGCATACGGTTTCTCTGACCGCAGGTGTCCATTGGAGTACATCTTGAATAAGCAAACGGTTGTGGAAACACCTTCTTACATTGCCCTCGCTGGAAAGCTCTTCAGCGAGAGGGAGCGTGAGGACATTGTGGCAAGGGTTTAACAGCTACAGGAGATAGACGATGAAGACCGCATTTGAAGAGCTCATGACTGGACTGGAGCAGGAGAGCGGAAGGGCTTCAAGGCCCATGTGCCCGATGAAGTTGATGTGAAAAGCATCCGCACCAAACTAGATATGACTCAGTCCCGCTTTTCCGAAACCTTCGGCTTCAGTCTGGATGCTATCAAGCATTGGGAAGGCGGACGGCGCACGCCCGAAGCGCCAGCCCGCACGCTGCTTACGGTAATCGACAAGAATCCAGTGGCCGTCATGACCGCCCTTGACCCCAGAGTTCGGAAGAAGATGCCTGCCAAGAACACAGCTAAAGCCGTCGCCCGGGCCCAGCGAAGTATCGGACGATATGTAAAACCGGGCAGGTCGCTGGTAGACGAATTGCTCGCCGAACGCCGGCGAGGCCGACAAGCGTGAGTAGGCTCCAAAGAGTCAATCTCACCAGTGTGCGAACCAGCAAGCGAGGACAGAAGCTCTGATCAACCCTGCACGCCAGCAGCCCGCATAAGCGAGTAACCTAGAGTCTCATGTCCTTCCATTCCGGATTCGCCTGCATCCTCGGACGCCCCAACGCGGGCAAGAGCACGCTGCTGAACGCGCTAGTCGGCGAAAAGATCGCCATTATCTCGCCCAAGCCGCAAACTACGCGCAACCGCATTCTCGGGATCATCAATGTCCCGGAGAAAAAGGGCCACGATGCCGGACAGGTCGTCCTCATTGACACTCCCGGAGTTCACCGTCCCGAATCGTCACTCGGCCGCAAGATGATGTCCGACGTTCACGAGGCTCTTCAGAGCTGCCAGCTCATTCTCCTCATTGTCGACGCCAAGCGCAAATGGACTGCCGAAGACGCGTTCGTTCTCGACCTGATCAAACGGTCCGGGACTCCTGTTTTCTTGCTGCTCAACAAAATCGATCTGCTTGCCGATAAGCGCGACCTGCTGCCGCTGATCGCGCAGTTCCAGCCCTTGCACGACTTTAAGGAAATCATTCCCATCTCCGCCCTGAAGAAGAAGGGCCTGGACGAATTGCTGCAATGCATTCTGAAAGCCTTGCCGAAAGGCCCGCGCCACTTTCCCGAAGACCAGATCACGGACCAGCCGCTGCGCTTCATGGTGGCGGAAGCGATCCGTGAGCATGTCCTGTTCCAGGCGCGGGAAGAAGTGCCGCATGCGGTCTCGGTGCTGGTCGAGCAGTATGAGGAAGGCGAACGGCTAACCCGCATCGCCGCAACCATCTATTGCGACCGTCCCAGCCAGAAAGCCATCCTGGTCGGCAAAGGTGGTCAGATGTTGAAGAAGGTCGGGACGGCTGCACGAATGGACATCGAAAGAATGGTCGGCACCCGGGTCTTTCTGGAGCTCTTTGTTAAGGTGCAGCCCGGCTGGCGCGAGTCGCGGCAGTTTGTTGAAGAGCTCGACTGGCGGCGGCAACTGGAGCAGATCGCTGGCCCGCCCCGGCCGGATCGCCAATTGCCCGCAGTACCCGTTACGTCAGGACCCAAAGCTAAAGGGTAGACACTAAAGCTAAAAACCGAAGGCCGAGAAAAATTTGCATCCCCGCCCGTAAATGCCTAGAATCTCAGAGCGGCCTTGTGCATCTTATATTATCTGGTCCGCAAAACGAGGCCCGAGAAGCGAACGCCCAAGCCGCCTATGTCCGATTCTTCCTCATCTTCTGACTCACCGCAAAAGGCCTGTAACTTCGATTCCCAAAAGCTGATCCTGAAACTCAGTGTCACGCTTTGCGCCGATCGCAAGGCTGTCGACCCCGTCGTGCAGAGCGTGATGAGCGTCGTCCGGGAAATGAAATGCGCGGAGGGAAGGGAAGATAACATCGAACTGGCACTCGCCGAAGCCCTGTCGAACGCCGTCGTACACGGCGCGCACTCGGATCCCACCAAGATTATCGAATGCGATGTGGCTTGCGACGAAACGCACGGTGTGCTTATCGTGGTGCGCGATCCCGGCCCCGGTTTCGATGTCAGCAAGCTTCCCGATCCCTGCGCCGGCGAGAACATTTTCGCCAGTCATGGCCGCGGTATCTATCTGATCAATCAGTTAATGGATGAAGTCCGGTTCCATAAGAACGGGACTGAGATTCATATGATCAAGAGATAGAAGAGCAACTGGCGGGCGGCAGCTGGCAGGAAAACCAAAATCATTTTTGAGTAGAGACGCGGCTTGTCGCGTCTCCCGCGTGCAGTCGCTCGATAGTTCGCGAGGTCGGAGACGGGGCAAGTCCTGTCTCTACACTAACGCCTACTCTTTCGCGGCAATTCCAAGACTCTTCATCTTTCGATACAGATGGCTTCGTTCCAGCCCCAGCACTTCCGCCGTGCGGCTGACGTTGCCATGATTCTCGTCTAGCTTCTTCAAAATGTAGTCGCGTTCATAGGCCGCGCGGGCCTGGTGCAGTGTCGATCCCTCTGCACCGGCCGCTCGACGCCTTCCATCACGATACACGAGGGGAGGCAGATGCTTCCGTTCGAAGCGCGAGGTTGTAGGATTCATAATCACGATGCGTTCGATCACGTTGCGAAGCTCGCGCACGTTACCTGGCCAGGTGTAGCGCATAAGGACCGCGATCGAATCCTCGGTAATCTCTCGTGGGCGCCGTCCATAGGCCGACGCAAATTCCTTCAGAAAGTGGCGTGCTAGCAGCGGAATGTCTTCTTTTCGTTCGCGGAGCGGCGGCACCACAAACGGAATCACATTCAGCCGGTAGAAGAGGTCCTCCCGAAAATTTCCGCGCGAAATCTCCTCCTCCAGATCTTTGTTGGTTGAAGCGATCACGCGCGTATCGACGGTAATTGGGGCATCGCTCCCCACCGGTGCGAATCTCTGCTGCTCCAGGGTGCGCAATACCTTGGACTGCGTCTTCAGACTCATGTCGCCGACTTCGTCCAGAAACAACGTCCCGCGGTCCGCCTTTTGAAATTTGCCTTCCTTGTCGTCCGTCGCTCCGGGGAAGGAAAGCTTGCGATGTCCGAACAGTTCGCTCTCGATCAAATCTTCGGGAATCGCAGCGCAGTTGATCTCGACGAACATCTCGTCTTTGCGCAAGCTTTGCGTGTGGATGGCATGCGCCACCAATTCTTTCCCCGTGCCGGATTCGCCATAAATCAGAACGCGCCCGTTCGTCGGGGCCATCAGCCCGATCTGTTGGCGCAGAGCTTTCATCGGCACGCTGTCACCCACGATCACGCTCTTCGCCTGTAGTTGCTTTCGAAGATCGCGATTCTCATGCCGCAGCCGCCGAGCCTCGATCGCGTTCTTTACCAGGATGAGCGTTTTTTCCAGCGAGAGCGGCTTCTCCGCGAAATCGTAGGCGCCCAGCTTGGTGGCACGCACCGCGGTCTCGATCGTGCCGTGGCCGGAGATCATGATTACCTCGGGCGGATCATTAAGCGCGCGGATCTTCTCCAGTGCCTCCAGACCGTCCATCCCCGGCAGCCACACATCCAGCAGGATCACGTCGAAGTTGGATTTGCGCAGAAGGTCGAGACAGTCCTCGCCGCTGGCGCAAGCGGCGGTCATGTAGCTTTCGTCCTCGAGAATTCCCGTGAGGGATTCGCGGATTCCGGTTTCGTCGTCAACGATAAGAATTTGCGCCATTAACTCGCCGTCGGAGTGCCAATGGCCTCGGCCGCCACGGGCAACTCCACCACGAAGCGGCTGCCCACGGGCTTGTTTTCTTCCACCCGGATCGATCCATGGTGGTCTTCCACGATCCGGCTCACAATCGCGAGACCCAGCCCGGTACCGCGCTGCTTGGTTGAGAAATACGGTAGGAAGAGCCGTTCCTTCATTTCTCGGGAAACGCCGTGCCCGGTGTCGGAAACCACTAGTTCGACAACGTCGCGGCTCGCCACCGCTGAGGTAGAGATCGTGATCTCACGCACGATCGCGTCCTGCATCGCTTCCGCGGCATTGTCCACCAGGTTGGCGATCGCTCGCTTGATGGCCTCCGGATCAGCCATTACGCTGGGCAAGTCCGACGAAAGGTCGGTCTGCACGCGGATACCCTCTAATCGACCGTTGAACATGGTGAGCGCGCCCTCCACCAGACTGTTTAAGCTGGCGGGCTGCGGGTGCGAAGCTGGAAACCGCGCCAGCACCGAGAATTCGTCCACCAGAGCGCGTACGGTCTCGACCGCGTTGCCGATGGTCTCGGCGCAAGCGCGAATCACGGATCGCGAAGCCTCATCGGGCGCGGTACCCTTCGCAAGGTGACGTTGAATGCGCTCTGCGGAAAGCGCAATCGGCGTCAGCGGATTCTTGATTTCATGCGCCACCCGACGCGCGACCTCACGCCAGGCCGCCTGTTTCTGCGCCCGCAGCAGGTCCGACAAATCTTCAAACACGAGCACGTAGCCCACGCGCTCGGCTCCGTGTTCGAGCGCTGCGACGGTCACGGCCACGCTAAACTTCGCGCGCGGCAGAGTCAGTTCCAGGTTCGCCGCCGTCATTCCCATGCGATCGGCGCGGCGCAATAGAGGTTCCAGGTCTGCGAGCAAGTCGCCGGGCAGAACGTTGCTCAGCGGAGCGTTGGTCAGCGCTCCCGGCCTCGCGTATTCGGGCCGATCGGGATGGAACATTCGCAGCAGCGCCGCATTCACCAGCGTTACCCGGCGCATAGCGTCAATGGAAATCACGCCAGTGGGAATACTCTCCAAAATCGTTTCGATGTAGCGCCGTCGTCTCTCCAGGGCCTCGTTGGCGGCTCCCAGTTCGCGACTGGAAACATCAATCATTCCCCGGCTGGACTCCAACTGCTCGGCCATACTGTTGAACGACTGCACCAGTTCCGCCAGTTCGTCGGTGGCGCGGATATCCACGCGGTAATCGAGTTGTCCCTTGGAAATCGCTTCGGTGCCGGCCGCCAGAGCTGCCACCGGCCGGTTGACGAGTTTCGAGAGAAACAGCGCGAGCCATGTCGAGGCGAACAGCACTAATACCGTCAGCAGCGACAGAAATCCGATGTAGGTCCGGCGCACCAGCTTGCGCTGCTTCGCCAGTTCGATATAACGCTGCTGGCTTTCCTGAATTTGCTTCTCGGTCTCGGCGAATTTCGCGGGCAGCGGCATAGCCACAATGATGGCGCCCGCGCCCTTTCCTACCTGAGCCGCTCCCACAATGTAGTCCGTCTGTTTCCACTGAAAGTGCGGATGTTCTCCTTGCAGCGCCTCTGGCAGGGGGAACCGATCCTTGATTGCACTCCAGGGCGCCGGCATCGCAAGACTGGCTTCGGCATTGCCATTCGCTACGGCCATTACAAATCCACCTTGCAGCGTGGATGCATGCTCGCGGAACTCCCAGAGGGCAGACTCAAAATCCTGGCTCGCAAAGGCCTTTGCGGCCTCGTTGGATTCCGCGATCGCTTGTGCTTCCGTGGTTGCGTTCTGGCCCGCGTAGTCGGAAATCAGCGATGCCATCGCAGCGGTGTCCGCCCGCACTTCCTCCACCGGCTGCGAAAACCACTTGTCGATAGAGCGGTTCATCAATCCATAAGAGAACCAAAATAGTGCGATCACCGGCAGAAACGAGAGCAGCAGGTTGACCACCACCAGACGCGTGCGGAACTTCGATCCGATAACACCCAGCCGCCGCTCCGCGAAGAGCTTAAGCAGGTTGCGCCCCAGAACCACTGTGAGCGCGACGAAGAGCAGGAATACCAGAGCCGACAGTCCGGCAAAGAAGAGAAGTTGCTGATTACTGTCGGGACTGATGAATTTCAGATTGAACGATCCCTGCGAGATCAGGACAGCCAGCAGCAGAAAAGCGGCGACCGCCAGCGTGATCACAGCTTTCCGGCGGCCGGAGGTCTTGCCTTCGGGACGAGTTGGAGTAGGTGCGTCCAAGGGTATGCGAAGTTCATTATAGAGCGGGTGTCGTTGGTCGTTAGTCGCTAGTCGCTAGCGCCATTGTTTTTAGTGAAAGCGTCAAATCACTTCCCCCGCGTCCGACGACTTGTCTGCTCTAGCACCTTCCGCAGCGTGTCATACGCCGGTTTGGGACGATACTCGCGATCGAAGAGCAACGCCGCCCCCTGCGTGTGTTTCGAATGCGACCCGATCCAGGAATACTTATCCGTAAAACCCCAGGTCTGAATCGCCGTGCAGCTGACATGAGCGCGGCAGGCGGAAGCAATCTTGCGATAAACGTCAGCTTGCAGTTGAAGGTCTGCAGGCGTGGGGTTGCTGTCAGCGTCCAGCGGGAGCGCCACATCCATTTCGGTAATCTGCACCTGCACTCCCAAGGCGGTGAAGCGGCCGATGTTTGCAGAAATGGAATCGATATCCGGATGGAGGTTGCTGATGTGCATCTGGAAGCCCACACCATGGATGGGCACGCCGCGGTGCCGGAAAGCTCGCACCATAGCGTAGATTTTGTCCGACTTTGGGTTCATCGCCTCGGTTTCGGCGTCGTTGTAGAAAAGAAGTGCGTCCGGATCGGCCGCATGCGCCCAGCGAAAGCAGTCCTCAATATAGGCGTAGCCTTTGTCTACCCGGCCGATTCCGGGCTTGTCATACCAGATGGTGCTGCGTAATCTTCCCGCGCCGCCCTCATCGAACGCCTCGTTGACGACATCCCATGCGAATACCTTGCCCCGGTAATGCCCGACTACGGTCTTGATGTGCTGTTCGAGAATCCGGGCCAGCTGATCCGGAGTGCGCCCTCCTTCGGTCAACCATCGTGGATTCTGCTGGTGCCACACCAGTGTGTGGCCACGAACTTTCATGCGATGTGAGATCGCGAATGCGATGATGCGGTCCGCCTGAGAGAAATCAAACGTCGCCGGAGCGGGGTGCAGCACTTCCCACTTCATCGCATCTTCTGGCTCAAGCATGTTGAATTCACGCGCCAGTGCCGCCGCATACAGCGGCTCGGAGAATTGTTCCGGCCGCGCCGCCGCGCCCACCAGCATTCCGGAGTGCTCCGCGGCCTGACGCAGAGTCTGTGAACAGGCTGGTCCGACGACCAACATTACCCAGGCGATCCAAACAAGTCCACGAATTATCCGCAGCACAGTATGGCTAGGATTTATCAGGAAGGAATTTCTGTAAAGGACATTCCTCACAGCGCATTTGTGACTTTAGGCAGTAGTTCTTGCCCACGCCGACGAGCAATCCGTGCATTTCGTTGAACACCTGCGCGAGCGGCGGGCGCGAAGCCTGGCTCATCCGGGAAGGCGAGTGGCTAGTGCTTCGCGGGCCCGCGGTGAGATGAGCAGGACCCAACTTCGCCGCGTACCCCGAGGCGTGAGCCCCGATGGGTGCAAGTGCCTGCTCGAAAAGTTCGCGGATCTCGTCATAGGTCGCGCGCGAGTCGATCAGCGCGTGCCGCTCCAGAATGCGTCGGGTGTATGCGTCGACGACGAAAACCGGTTGATTGCCCGCATACAACAGAATCGAATCC
The DNA here is from genome assembly GCA_046727255.1 of Acidobacteriota bacterium. GTDB lineage: Bacteria > Acidobacteriota > Terriglobia > Terriglobales > Acidobacteriaceae > Acidiflorens. The sequence goes on from JBKPCG010000113.1 coordinate 12,927, forward strand.
GCGGTCTCGGGGCCAACCCCGTTGAGCGCCAGCAGTTCCTCCCGAAGTTTCATCACAGGCTGGGCGAACATCCGCGTCAACGATCCGTCGTAGCGTTCATCGAGAAAACGAACGAAGGTTTTCAGACCCTTTGCCTTCTGTCGAAAGTAGCCGGAGGATCGAATCAGATTCTCTAGCCTCCGCAGTGGTGTTCGCCGGATTCCGTGAACGCTGAGTAACCTAGCCGTACGCAGGCTCGCAAGCGCCTTCTCAACGTTAATCCAAGAAGTGTTCTGCGTAAGGTAGGCGCCGAGGATAACCTCGAAGCGCGAGTGTGCCGGCCACCAGTGCTGGCATCCCCACATTGAAAACAGGGTGTGGTAGTACGCGCGGATCTGATCCGTCTTTTGACGCGTCATGATGGCCGGCACTCAGCCGCCAGCTTTCGGGATGCGAGCTACGAGCAACCAATACCGAGGTCGCAGCTCGGAGCCGTGGCCCTGCACACCGAAGAACATGTACCGAGGCACGTCAATCTCTCCACAGATCGTCAATTTCTGGTCAGAAAACCCTTAACCAGCGGTCCCAGCCGTGTTCTGCCACTAAGTACAGGTACCTAAGTTACTTTTTCCGAATACCCATTACGTTGACAATTTGTGTCAGTGCGAAAAACCCTCCGCTGATCCCCCGAAAATCAGCGGCTTCGCCTACCCCCGAGTTCGCGGGAAACAGGAGAGATATGTCTCAACGGCTGGGCGACCTGCTCGTAAAAGAAAAGGTCATCACCCCAGAGCAGTTGGAACAGGCGACCAAGCTCCAGAAGGAGGCGCACCTCCGCCTCGCTTCCGCTTTGGTGAAGTTGGGATTCCTCTCGGATGAGGATGTCACCAATTTCCTGTCGCGCCAGTACGGTGTGCCCGCCATTAATCTTTCCTACTTCGAAATTGATCCCACAGTCGTCAAGCTGATCCCGTACGAAACCGCGAAACGCTACCAGATTCTACCTCTCAGCCGGGTAGGCGCCTCGCTCACCATCGCCATGGTCGATCCCACGAACGTCTTTGCCATGGACGATATCAAGTTCATGACCGGTTTCAACATCGAGCCGGTGGTCGCTTCGGAAAGTTCCATTATCGAGGGCATCGACAAGGCTTACGGCACTTCGAAAGAAGAAGAGCTCGAGCAGGTCATGCAGTCGATGAACGACCTCGGCGAAGCCGCCGATGTCGAAGTGCAGGCCGAAGAACAGCAGATCGAGCTGGCCGAACTCGAACGAGCGGCCGACGAAGCTCCCATCGTCAAGCTCGTCAACCTCGTACTCACTGATGCCGTGAAGCGCGGCGCCAGCGACATCCACATGGAACCCTACGAGAAGGAGTTCCGGGTCCGCTTCCGCATTGACGGCGTGCTGCAATCCATCATGAATCCGCCACTCAAGCTCAAGGACGCGATTACTTCGCGCCTCAAGATCATGGCCAAGCTCGACATCAGCGAAAAGCGCCTCCCGCAGGACGGCCGCATCATGCTGAAGATGCAGATCGGCGGCAAGAAAAAACAACTCGACTTCCGCGTGAGCACACTGCCCACCCTCTGGGGCGAAAAAATCGTGCTCCGGTTGCTCGACAAAGAAAATCTGCGGCTCGACATGACCAAGCTGGGTTTCGAGCCGGAGTCGCTGGTCAAGTTCGAGAAAGCCATCCTGAAGCCCTACGGCATGGTACTGGTGACGGGACCAACAGGATCAGGCAAGACCAACACGCTCTACTCCTCGATCTCACGGCTGAACCAGCCCGACACCAACATCATGACCGCCGAAGACCCGGTCGAATTCCAGTTGGGCGGTGTGAATCAGGTGCAGATGAAGGAACAGATCGGTTTGAACTTTGCCGCCGCCCTGCGTGCCTTCCTTCGGCAGGACCCCAACATCATCCTGGTCGGCGAGATTCGAGATTTTGAAACCGCAGAAATTGCTATTAAAGCGGCTCTTACCGGTCACTTGGTCCTGTCCACTCTGCACACCAACGGCGCACCTGAAACCATTACGCGTTTGATGAACATGGGCATCGAGCCTTTCCTGGTCGCGACCTCCGTTCACCTCATCTGTGCCCAGCGACTGGTCCGGAGAATTTGCAAAGACTGCGCCGAGCCGGTCGAGGTACCGGTGCAGACTCTCATCGAGGAAGGTTACTCGCCGGAAGAAGCGAAAACCGTCCAGATCATGAAGGGCAAAGGTTGCGGGACCTGCAACAAGACCGGCTACAAGGGCCGCGTTGGCTTATACGAAGTGATGGAAGTGGACGACGAAATCAGAGAACTGGTCCTGGTGGGCGCTTCGGCGCTCGAACTCAAGAAGAAGGCGATTGAACGCGGCATGATCACCCTGCGCCGCAGCGGGTTGATCAAGGTTGCGGCAGGCGCAACAACGCTCGAAGAAGTGGCTCGCGAAACGATCCACTAAAACGGCAGAAGGAAGAAGAAGACCATGGCGCTCTCATTAAGCGATTTGCTCCGGCGCATGCTCGAGATGTCGGGCAGCGACCTCCACATCACCACCAACTCGCCGCCCCAAATCCGCGTGCACGGACACCTGGTGCCGCTCGACTTGCCGCAATTGACGCCGGCCGAAACCAAGCAACTGGCCTACAGCGTCATGACCGATTCGCAGAAGCACCGCTTCGAAGAAAACCTCGAGCTCGACTTCTCGTTCGGACTGAAGGGCCTGGCTCGTTTCCGCGCCAACGTGTTCAACCAGCGTGGCGCCTCGGCTTGCGTCTTCCGTCTCATTCCGTTCGAGATCAAGTCGTTTCATCAGCTGGGACTGGCCCCGGTCGTCAGCAAACTCTGCGACAAGCCCCGAGGCCTGGTGCTGGTCACCGGGCCGACGGGTTCCGGGAAATCCACGACCCTGGCCGCCATGATCGACAAGATCAATACCGAGCGGCACGATCACATCCTCACCATCGAGGACCCGATCGAGTTCGTGCACATGAACAAGAACTGCCTGGTCAACCAGCGCGAACTGCACTCTGACACCAAGTCCTTTACCGATGCCCTGCGCGCCGCCCTCCGTGAAGACCCGGACGTGGTACTGATCGGCGAAATGCGCGATCTGGAAACCATCGAATCGGCCTTGCGTATCGCAGAAACCGGCCACCTAACTTTCGGCACCCTGCACACCAACTCGGCGTCTTCGACCATCAATCGCATCATCGACGTTTTCCCCGCGCACCAACAGTCGCAGATTCGGGCCCAGCTTTCGCTGGTTCTGGAAGGGATCATATGTCAAAGCCTTCTGCCTCGCAGCGATAACAAGGGACGCGCCATGTGCATGGAGATCCTGGTGCCGAACGCGGCCGTCCGCAACCTGATCCGCGAAGACAAAATTCACCAGATTTATTCGGCTATGCAGTCCGGTCAGGACAAATACGGAATGCAGACGTTTAACCAGGCGTTGGCCAGCGCCTACTACCAGAAACAGATCTCGCTGGAAGTGGCCATGGCGCGATCCAGTAACCAGGACGAATTGACGGAGATGATTTCACGCGGCGCCAACCTGCTGAACCGGCCGACGACGGCCGGAACGACGATGGCCAGGGCAGCGGCGCCAACCAAGAGATGATAACGAGTGCCCGCTAACGGGCCCAGGACGGTGGGGGTCTGCTGGTTATCCAGCGGCTTCGAAAAACAGCAGCGAGGAGAAGAGCACCATGCCGGTTTTCACATTTTCAGGAAAGACCAACAATGGCGAAAAAGTCCAGGGAGAACGCGTAGCCCCCAACAAGGAGTCACTGGCCTCCGCCCTCCGGCGGGAGCGTATTACTCCCGGGTCCATCCGCGAGAAGGGCAAAGAGTTCTCAATGCCTACCTTCGGAAGCTCCAAGGTCAAGACGAAGGACATCGCGGTGTTCTTCCGGCAATTCTCCGTCATGATCGATGCCGGATTGCCGCTGGTGCAGTGTCTCGAAATTCTCGCTGCCAATCAGGAGAACCCCAATTTCCAGAAGACGCTTACCGGCGTCCGCACCACGGTCGAGGGCGGCGCAACACTCGCCAATGCCATGCGCCTGTATCCCAAGGTGTTCGATGACCTGACCACCAACATGATTGAAGCAGGCGAAACGGGCGGCATTCTCGACATCATTCTGCAGCGCCTGGCCCAGTATGTTGAAAAGGCGGTCAAGCTGCGGTCGGCCGTTAAGTCGGCGTTGATCTATCCCGTCGCGGTGGTTTCCATTGCGATCGTGATCGTCGGCGCGCTGCTCAAGTGGGTGGTGCCGATCTTCGCCAACCTGTTCGTCGGTCTGGGCGTGGCCCTGCCTCTGCCCACGCGGATCGTCATCGGGCTCAGCAATTTCGTGGGCCACTTCTGGTGGTTCTTCATCGCCGGCACGATTGGCCTCTATTTCGGAATGAAGCAGGTCAGGAAGGATCCGCGCGGACGCTACTATTTCGATGCTGCGTTACTGAAGTTGCCCGCCATTGGCATCCTGCTTCGCAAGATCGCCGTGGCCCGCTTCACGCGTACCCTCGGCACCCTGATTACCTCGGGCGTGCCAATCCTCGAAGGCTTGGCCATCACCGCCCGCACTTCCGGGAACGCGGTGCTGGAAGAAGCGCTGATGAAAGTGCGCAAGGCGATCGAAGAAGGCCGTACCATCGTCGACCCGCTGCGCGAATGCGGCGTCTTTCCCAACATGGTGACGCAGATGATCGGCGTCGGCGAAGCTACCGGTGCGATGGACGCCATGCTCCAGAAGATCGCGGATTTCTACGAGGACGAAGTAGACTCCGCGACCAAAGACATGCTGGCCATGTTGGAGCCGGCCATCATCGGTTTGCTCGGCATCACCGTTGGCGGCATCGTGATCTCGCTCTACATGCCACTGTTCTCGATGATTTCGAAACTGGCAGGCTAGCGGCCGCCCCGGGCTACGAGCTACGAGCTGTGAGCGGGCGAGGACAAATGCCAGCTCGAAGCTCGTGGCTCGAAGCTCGAAGCAACTGAGCGCGAGAAGCGCTTTGCGAATACGAACCCATGCATTCCATCTCTGACGAGCGGAATTGGCTGACCTGGCTGGTAAAGGTTCGCCTCCTGATCCTGACCGTCCTGCTCGCCATCGAATTAGCGGTCATCCGTCTCACCCCGAGTCCGCTGCCCATCATGCCCTTCCTCACGGCGATGGTGCTGTGGTTCGTGCTCTCGCTGTTCTTCCTCTTTCTGGTTTCGGTTTGGAACGAGAGCCGGCTCCAGGCCATGCTGCAGGTGCTGAGCGACTTGGCCATGGTCACGCTCATCGTCCACCTCACCGGTGGTATCGACAGCTCTCTCAACTTTCTCTATCCACTGGTCATTATCGTCGCTTGCATGCTGCTGCCCCGGTCCTGGGGTTTTCTGAGCGCGGCTCTGGCGTTCATTCTGTTTGGCACAATTCTGGAACTGGACTACTACGGAGCCATCCCATCATTTTCCACGTCGCACCCCAAGTTGAAGGCGCTGCAGGTAGTGATGTTCGTCAACCTGTTTGCATACTTTGCCATCGCTTACCTGGCCGGCTTGCTGGTGACCAAGCTGCGTCAGGCGGATGTCCGGCTGAAGGATGCTAGCGGAGCACTCGAGAACCTCCAGGCGCTGCACGAAAACATCGTGCAATCCATGAGTGGCGGCGTGATCACGACCGGATTCGATGGCCGGATTACTCTTGTCAATCGCTCGGCCCAGCACTTGCTGGAGATTTCCGAGGCGGAATTACTCGGCCGTTCGGTCGCCAGCCTGTTTCTCGACCCGCTGCCCCATATCGGTTCCGAACGCAGCGACGCCGAAGTCCGGTGCGCCGCAGGCAATGGATTCCGCAAGACGTTTCGCGTAATGGTTTCCGCTCTGAACGTGAATGTGCCCGGCGACCTGGGGTTCGTTTACACATTCGACGATCTCACCGAGATCCGCCGTCTCGAGCGCGAAGTGCGCCTCCAGGACCGCTTGGCCGCGGTCGGCCGGCTGGCCGCCGCGATCGCACACGAGATCCGCAATCCGCTGACCTCGATTGCCGGATCGGTGAGTATGTTGTCGGACGCACCGGCCTTGACGAACGAGCAACGTCAGCTTCTGCAAATCGTCACCCGCGAATCCGATCGCCTCAACAACATCATTACCGACTTCCTGGCCTATTCTCGCGGCAAGCAATACCGTTTCGAGCGGGTCAATCTGATCCCTCTGCTGCAAGATACGCTCACCCTTCTCGAACACCGCTTGACGGCCGAAAACTCCGGCATCCGCCTCAAGCGAATCCTTCCATCTTCCGAAGCCTGGGTGCTGGCCGATGGCGACAAGCTCAAGCAGGTGTTCTGGAACTTCAGCGAAAACGCGGTTCGCGCCATGAATAAGACGGGCGGCACGTTGACGGCAGCCCTGGTGGAGCGCGGCCCGGACTGGGAGATGAGCTTTACCGACACTGGTCCTGGCATCAGCCCCCAACAGACGGAAAAAATCTTCGAGCCTTTCCAGTCCAACTTTGAAGGCGGCACCGGATTAGGCCTGGCGATCGTATACCAGATCGTACAAGCCCACGAAGGCAAGGTCTGGGCGCGCTCGGAAGTAGGCAAGGGCACCAGTTTCGTCGTGCGGTTGCGGCGGATGGACGTCGCGATCTCCTCCACGCCCTCGCTGGCATCGCAATCTGCCGCGGCGACCGCTGCAGCAGGAGGGACTCGTGGGTAGCATCCTGGTCTGCGACGACGAGCGCTCCATCTGCGAATTACTCGACATTGCCCTCCGTCGCGAAGGCCACAAAGTGGAAACCGTTACCAGCGGCGAAGCGGCCCGGCGCAAGATCGAGAGCGCGCTCTTCGACGTGATCGTTACTGACATCAAGATGCCGCACGTGGATGGCGTCGAGGTGCTCCGATACGCTCACCAGGTTTCGCCCGACTCCGCCGTCATCCTGATGACCGCCGTCGATGACTACGAAGCCGCCGTACAGGCCGTCAAAGCCGGTGGCGCCACTGACTACATCCGCAAGAGCCCCGGTCTGGTCGATGAAGTAAAGCTCGGAATCGCGCGCGCCCTGGAAAAAGTCTCGCTCAGCCGCCAGAACTTTGCCCTGCGTCGCGATGCCGCCACCCGCAACTCACTCGACAACATCATTGGCGTCAGCCCCGCGCTGGACAAGCTGAAGCAGACCATCCGCACCGTTGCCTCCACCCAGAGCACCATCCTGGTTTATGGCGAAAGCGGCACCGGAAAGGAGTTGGTCGCGCGCGCCGTTCACACCTGCTCGCCGCGCGCCACCGAAGGTTTCGTATCGGTCAACTGTGGCGCATTTCCCGAAACCCTCCTCGAAAGCGAATTATTCGGTTACGTCAAAGGCGCATTCACGGGAGCCAATCAGAACAAGCGCGGACTTTTCGAGGTTGCCGATCAGGGAACGATCTTTCTGGACGAGATTAGCGAAATGACCCCTCCCATGCAGGTCAAGCTGCTGCGTGTGCTGCAGGAACGCAGCGTGCGTCCGGTAGGCGGCACCAGCGAGATCGCGGTGGACGTCCGAGTCATCGCCGCCACCAACCGCGACCTCGACAAACAGGTTGCCGAGGGCACCTTCCGCGAAGACCTCTATTACCGCCTGAGTGTGATTCCCATCCGTGTGCCCGCGTTACGCGAGCGCCGGGAGGACATCCCCCTGCTCGCCAACCATTTCATGAAGAAGTATGCTCCGGCAGCCGGGAAGAGCATCCACAGAGTAGACAAGGCCTCGCTCGACGCCCTCTGCGGCTACGACTGGCCGGGCAACGTCCGCCAGCTGGAAAACACCATCGAACGCGCAGTAGCTCTGGAACTCGGCAGCGAGCTGCGCGTCGAGCTTCCCGCCGAGCGCGCCAAAGCCCGCGCCGTGGCGGCAGGCGCCGAGACACCGTTTTCCATCCCGGCGGGCTCCGTCCTGCCCGAAGGCGTCAACATGGGGAATTACGTCGCCCAGATCGAGCGCTCGCTGCTGCAGTCCGCTCTCGGACAAACCCACGGAGTCCAGGTCAAAGCCGCCGACATCCTGGGCATCTCCTACCGCTCATTCCGCCACTTGATGAAGAAGTACGAGCTCTAGAACCAAGCCGCCGAACCCACCAGCATTGTGATCTTCGTCCTTGACGGGCGCCGGCTTCCGAATATACTCAAGCGTCTAATCTGATGTGACCGAATTCCGGCTTGAGGGGGCACGGAGCTTCGGAGGAGGCAACATGCTTGCTTGGCAGCTGCTTCTGCCCATACCCCATGCTCGGCTCCGACCAACTTTCAGAAAACTTACTGGCCGAGGGTTCTGGTCCCATCCTCCTGTCCGGGAAATACCCTTTTACCTCATCGTTAAGTGTTTGACGGCATTGGCTTTAGCGTGGACGTGCGTTCCGGAAGCACGTGCTGGTTTCCTGCCGGTCTCTCCCGACGAACTCAAAATGACGACTGAGCCGCTGGCGCCCGGGGCGCCCGCCATCCTCCTCTACCGACAAGTCGACCGGGATGACAACGGCCGCACTTCCCACGAAGACAATTATTTTCGAATCAAGATCCTGACTGAAGAGGGACGTAAATACGCGGACATCGAGATCCCGTTCTTGAAACAAAGCGAGAACATCACGAATATCCGAGCGCGAACCATTAAGCCGGATGGCTCAATCGGCAACTTCGATGGAAAGGTCTTCGAAAAAACCATTGTCAAAGCAAAAGGAGTAAAGTACCTGGCAAAAACTTTCACTCTGCCCGATATCCAGATCGGGGGGATCATCGAGTACTACTATACCGACGACTTCAAAGAGTTTTCTCTGTTTGAGTCCCATTGGATCCTCAGTGAGGAGCTGTTCACAAAACGAGCCCAATTCTCACTAAAGCCCTATAAGAGCAGCTTCGAGAACCCTTTTCAGCTGCGCTGGACCTGGCAACGCCTGCCACCAGGCGCCGATCCCAAGGAGGGTGCTGACCACATCATCCGGATGGAGGCAACGAATATTGCGGCCTTCCAAACCGAAGATTTCATGCCGCCAGCCAACGAACTGAAGTCGCGAGTCGACTTTATCTACGAAGACGATTTCACAGAGCAGCAGCCCGACAAGTTTTGGAGGCACGTCGGAAAAAAGCGGAATGACTCTCTGGAAAGTTTTGTCGGAAAACGCAAAGCGATGGAAGCGGCCGTCGCTCAGGTCGTTTCGCCCAGCGATACTCCGGAAGTGAAGCTGCGTAAAATCTACGACCGCGTGCAAGCAATCCGGAACACTACCTACGAAGTGCGGAAAACGGAGCAGGAGTCAAAACGTGCCAAGGAAAAGCCGGTAGAGAATGTCGAGGATCTTTGGAAACGCGGCTACGGCGATAGCCAGACCCTGCCGCGACTGTTTCTCGCTTTGGCTCGAGCCGCGGGCTTCGAAGCCTACGAGTGCTGGGTTTCCAGCCGCCGGGATTACTTTTTCGTCCCGGGGACCATGGAAAGCCAGAAGTTGAATTCGAATGTCGTGCTCGTCAAGCTCAACGGAAAAGACCTCTATTTCGATCCCGGAGTGGCGTTCACGCCCTTTGGCATGCTGACTTGGTCAGAAACGGGAACGCAAGGGTTGCGGTTGGATAAGGACGGAGGAACCTGGATCCGGACTACGCTGCCGGAAAGTTCCCAGTCGAAAATTGAACGCAACGCCAAACTGAAACTCAGCGACACCGGGGATCTGGAAGGGAAACTGACCATCACCTACACCGGGCTGGAGGCCATGTACCCGAGGCTCGAAAACCGCAACACCGATGAAGTGGAACGCAAGAAATTTCTGGAACAGGAGTTGAAGGAACAGATCCCGGCCGCCGCCGAGGTGGAATTAACCAACAAACCGGACTGGAGCAACTCAGAAACGCCTTTGGTCGCTGAATTTGATCTGAAAATTCCCGGCTGGGCGTCGAATGCCGGGAGACGCGCCGTCGTTCCCGTCGGGATCTTTACTGCCGCCGAGAAACGAATCTTTGAGCATGCCAACCGCGTTCATCCAATCTATTTTGAATACCCCTTCGAGAAGGGCGACGACGTAATGATTGAACTCCCCGCGGGATGGCGAGTCAGCAGCATGCCAGCTGCGCAAAATCAAGATGGACACGTCATTGTGTACAACCTGAAAGTCGAAGACAACAAAGGGGCGTTGCACTTGACGCGGAAATTAAGCGTAGATGTTCTGCTGCTGGAGCAAAAGTACTATGCTGCATTGCGCAATTTTTTCCAGGTAGTGAGGTCCGGAGATGAAGAGCAGATTGTGTTGCAGCCTGGTACCGCAGCCGCCAGCAACTAGCAAAGTCGGCAGCCAGGTCCTCAGTATCGCTGTCTGCGTGCTGGCCTGCGTCCTGCCGGCGGCGGCCGGTGGAGATGCTCCGCAATGGATGCACATGCTGGTTGGAGTGCCGCTTCCTTCCTATGATGAAAAGACCGACGCCGTGCTTCTGTATTCCGAAACAAACGTAACCGTCCTCTCGACCGATAAGATCAAGACTCACGTTCGCCGAGCTTACAAGATCCTTCGCCCCAGCGGCCGCGAGCTTGGCACTGCCTACGTCACCCTGAATCCGCAAAAGAAGCTCAAGAGTTTGCACGGCTGGTGCATTCCCGCCCAGGGTAAAGATTTTGAAGTGAAGGACAAGGACGCGACGGAAGCCTCGCCGCCCACAGAAGGGGGCGAACTCATCTCGGACGTGAAGTACAAGATCATTCACATCCCCGCGCCCGATCCCGGGAACATCGTCGGGTATGAGTACGAGGTGGAAGAGCAGCCATTTTTCCTGCAGCACGTCTGGTATTTCCAGCAAACTGAACCCGTGAGAGAAAGCCACTATTCCCTGGAACTACCTTCTGGCTGGGAATACAAGGCCTCCTGGCTGAACCATGGGGAAGTCAAGCCGGCCCAAGCTGGCGCAAACGTGTGGCAATGGGCAGTCAGCGAAATAAAAGGCGTCAGGGAAGAGCCCGACATGCCACCTTCTTCCGGCATTGTCGGGCAGATGATTGTGTCTTTTTTCCCGCCCGGCGGGACGTCTCAGAAAAACGAGCTTGCGAATTGGAAAGACATGGGGAAGTGGTATTGGAATCTGGCGGAGGGAAGGCTCGATGCCTCGACCCAGATCAAGCAGGAAGTGGCGACGCTAAGCACTTCGAAAAGCGCCGCGCTCACCAAGATGCAAATCCTTGCTGAGTTCGTGCAGCACAACATACGATACGTCTCCATCAGTTTGGGGATCGGCGGTTGGCAGCCCCACGCAGCTCCTGACGTCTTCTCCAACCGGTATGGAGACTGCAAAGACAAAGCGACGCTAATGCGCGCGATGCTCCGCGAAATTGGCGTGGACTCGTTTTATGTGGTGATCAACATGGAGCGAGGAGCGGTGACTCGTGAGGCGCCCGCCCATAACGGATTTAATCACGTGATTACGGCCATCCGATTGCCCGAGGGGCTCACTGATCCGTCGCTCATCGCGATCGTGCAGCATCCCAACCTGGGTAAGCTGTTGTTCTTCGATCCCACTGACGAGATGACGCCGTTTGGCCAGATCCGAGGCCCCTTACAGGCTAACTATGGCTTGCTGGTTACGCCGGAAGGCGGCGAACTGCTGCCGTTGCCGCAGCAACCCTCCAACATGAACAGCATTGAACGCACGGCCAAACTGACGCTCGATCCGACGGGCAGATTGAAGGGCGATGTCAAAGAGGTGCGGATGGGGGATCGCGCCACTTCCCAACGCTGGCAATTGCGGACCGTAACCAAGGACACCGATCGGATCAAGCCAATCGAGAGCCTCCTCGCCGGTTCACTTTCCAGTTTTCGAATCACGCATGCCACAGTTGTCAACCTTCAACGCACCGACCAGCCTTTCGGATTCAACTACTCATTTGAATCTGACAGCTACGCGAAGAATGCCGGCAACCTTCTCCTGCTCCGTCCGAGAGTAATGGGTAGCAAGTCATCGGGGATTCTGGAAACCAAGGAGCCGCGCAAATTTCCAGTCGAATTCGAGGGGCCCGTGCGAGACACCGACAGTTTTGAAATTACAATTCCACCCGGCTACGAAGTGGACGACCTGCCGCCCCCCGTAGACTCGGAGTACAGCTTCGCCAGCTATCACTCGCGGACCGAAGCAAAAGGCGATGTGATTCACTACACGCGAACTTTTGAAGTCAAGGAATTGAGTGTGCCCGTCGAACGAATGGAAGAGCTCAAGAAGTTCTATCGCATCGTTGCCAGCGACGAACGGAATACTGCGGTGCTGAGACCCGTGGGCCCGGGCAAGTAGAGTCGTGTAGTGTTTGGTCGGCCTTCCCACAGGCAAGCAGGCACGCTTTACTTCTTGGCGTAAACCTTCACATAGTCCAACAGCATCCGCTGGGGAAAGACCGTGGTACTGTCGGGATACCCCGGCCAGCCTCCACCAACCGCCACGTTGAGCAAGATAAAAAACGGATGATCGAAGACCCAGGTCTTACCCCCAGGAAGATCGGCGCGCGTGCGGGTCTCGTACAGGTTGCCGTCCACATAGAAGCGAACGGTGGAGGGCTCCCATTCGACAGCAAAAATATGGAAGTCGTCGGCAAACTTGCCGGACGGCAGGGTGTAGGTCCCAGACAAACCGTTTTCTCCCGAGTAGCCGGGGCCGTGCATGCTGCCATGCACTTTCTCTGGCTCCTTTCCAATGTTCTCCATGATGTCGATCTCGCCGCAGCCAGGCCAGCCGACAGCGCCAATATTGTTTCCGAGCAACCAAAAGGCCGGCCATATTCCTTGTCCGCGCGGAACCCTGATGCGGGCCTCGAAGCGTCCATACTTCTGCTCAAACAATCCCAGAGTCTTGAGACGTGCGGAAGTGTACTCACGCGCGATGCCGTCGGCCCCCTTGTAGGTTTCCTTCCTGGCGGTGATGACCAGATTGCCATCCTGCACGTGGACGTTCTGGGCTCGATTCGTATAGGACTCGAGTTCATTGTTGCCCCAGCCGCCGCCGCCGGTTTCCATGATCCACTTGGAAGAATCGGGCGGGGAACCGTTAGGAGCGCTGAATTCGTCGCTCCAAACGAGAGCATAGTTCGCCTGTTGTGCCCAAGCCTCGGACGAACCGCCGCAGAACACCGCGCCGGGTAGCAAGATCAACAAAACAAAAAGGCAATTCGGTACCTTCCTCGGCATGGATCCTCTTCCTCGATGTCACGGTATCAATTTCTAAAAGTCGTAGAGGACGCAGTCGCGCCCAGACTCTTTGAAACGAATCTGGCACTGTCTATCATACGGGCGCATGGGAGTCTGACTATATTTTTGTATAGTTTTCGCTCCGCTGATTTTTTCGCTCACATTTCCGAAAAACTTGCTGGGCAGTGGTATATTCTCCGAAATTCAAAATCAGTTTTCTCGAGGAAAAATGTCGCCCGAATCCACCCGAAGAGATTTTCTCAAAATGTCCGCCGCCGGATTGGCCGCAACGGCCACGCCTACCAAACATCCCACCGCTGATTCAGGCACGGCGAGTACGCCATCCGGCAAGGTGGAAGTCTGGGTAACGAATCAAAAAACGCATTGCACGCGAGCCGCGGACATTTCGTGGAAAGCGAGGGCCGCCGCTCCGGCAGGGCCGGTGATCGCGCTTGATCCGAAACAGCAATTCCAGACCGTGCTGGGATTTGGCGCCGCGTTCACCGACGCCTCCTGTTACATGTTCAACCAGCTTTCCTCCCCCGCGCGGGCGCAGTTATTCCACGAGATGTTCCATCCCTCCGAGATGGGACTGAACGTCTGCCGGACCTGTATGGGAGCGAGCGATTACTCCACCAGCGTCTACAGCTACGATGAAGGAGAGCCGGACCCACAGCTGGAACGGTTCTCAATTGCGCATGACCGCGATTACATCCTGCCGATGCTGCGCGAGGCGCGAAGCGTGAATCCGGAGTTGTTTCTGTTCTCGTCTCCATGGAGCCCGCCGGGGTGGATGAAGGCCGGCGGATCGATGTTGGGCGGATCGATGCGGCGGCGATATATTCCCAGCTACGCGCAATACTTCATCAAGTTCTTGCAGGCCTACGCAGCCGAAGGTGTGGTAGTGCAAGCGGTGACTCCTCAAAATGAAGTTGACACTGACCAGGACGGCAAAATGCCGGCCTGCGTCTGGCCGCAGGAATATGAAATTGAATTTGTTCAGAAACTCGGGCCGCTCCTTGAGCAAAACCAACTGACCACAAAAATTTGGATACTCGATCACAATTACAACCTCTGGGGTCGAGCCGTCTGTGAACTCGACAACCCTCAAGTGCGCCAGTATTCAAACGCAGTCGCGTGGCACGGCTACGTCGGTACCGCCGAGATGATGACCAAGTTCCACGAGTTTCATCCCGATGCCGCCATGCACTGGACCGAGGGTGGTCCCGACTACACGAGTCCTGACTATCTGACCGATTGGGCCAAGTGGGCCAAAGTTTTCACCGACGTGTTGCGTAACGGATGCCAGTCGATTACCGGCTGGAATCTTGTGCTCGACGAGCAAGGGCGCCCGAATCTGGGCCCATTTCCGTGTGGTGGAGTAGTGACCATCAACTCACAGAGCAAGGAAATTACCCGCAGTGGGCAGTACTGGGCATTCGCACAATTTTCCCGCTTTATTCGACGCGGCGCCCGGCGATTTGCTTCCCAAAGTACGGCGTCGGACGTGGCTCATTTAGCCGTCGAACATCCCGACGGTCGCCGCGTACTGGTCCTGACCAACCCAGCCGCAGCCCAAACCGCAAGCGTGCAGATGGGAGAAAAACAAGCTGACATTTCGCTGGATGAGAACTCAGTGACTACGCTGGTGTGGTCCTGATCGGTGATCCAGCAGGGGGCGCGCTGTAACTCCCGGCGATTTCGGCCTTAGCTGAAATTAGGAGCGATGGCTGGCACGCCATTAGCCATCCTTGCGGTAGAGGAGATCGCGCATCGCCCGTCTTCGAGCCTCATTCGCTTCCATCAGGGCCTTGCGTTCATCGGCGTCCATGCGCTGCTTTGTTGTCGAGTCAACTTGCTCGGGTTCGCTGCACTCGGGACAGCGGTTGGCAAAGCCGGGCTTATCTGGCTTCAATTCGAACTCTTCTGAGCAGACCGCGCAGACTCGGGTCGGAAAAGCCATAACGCGATTATGATACAACCCGTGCGCAATTTATTCATGACAAGAACGCGATCAGGCCGCCGATGGTATCTTGCAGTCCGTGGGCCAGCATTCCGGGGCACAGGCTCTTGCGCCAGTAGGCAAACAGTCCCACAAGCCATCCCTGCACCATGATGACAACCATGACTTTCTGGAATACCCGTGGGCGAGGCCAAAGACCACCCCTTGCAGGACGATAGCGAATGCACGGCTGCCGGTCCACGCGCTGAATTGTCGGGTGAGATATCCACGAAAGGTGAGCTCTTCACAAAAGCCGCCCGTCGCGGACAATCCTAGCCATACCACCAGCTCGAATGCGGTCTTGGGGGTGATATTGGCCACGTTGCTATTGGCCTCGCCCTCAAGAAGATAAGCCAGACCTCCTACAGAGGGGTTGCGACAACAAGAAATCCGACCGCCAGTCCTAAATCTCTGAAGAAGGTTCCGAGTGTCTGCCAACGGCCTGAAACCAAACTGCTGATAGAGAGCCCGCGGCGTCTGAGTGCGAGCCAGATCAAAAAGACCACAAACCACTCTCCCACCAGTACCGTGAAGTAGCCTGAGAGACGAGAACTTAGGCCTGGCACACTTGCGTTTGGCAGCCCGTGCTGGTACCAGCTGGCGATAGACCCTACAGCTATGGGCACTAGCACCAGCACGGTATGCCACCAGGGTGCGACGGGCTCTCTCGCAGCATTGGCGGACGGAGTCACTGTGCTTGATGACATCGTGTCTTTGTCGTCCTCACCATTCCAGCAAGCATGTACGAGCTGCGCTGCGCCCGTGTTCACGCGGTCTTGGGGTTAAGCCGATCCTCGATCTCTTCCAGCAAAGCAGCGCCGGCTTCACCGGCATCGCGGGTGGAAAACTCGCTGCCCAGTTCGATCACCGGGAGTCTCGTGCACGCGACCTGGAAAGCTTGCCGTGTGGCCGGAGACGTGGTCAGATCGGGCCCTACCAGGAGAAGGTCAAAATTCGTGACGCGCATCAGGATGAGAGCGTCGCTCAGGTGGCTGCTAGACTGAACGTTGTATCCGGCGCGGCGCAGCAGTTCGCGCAAGTAGGCGAGCACGTCGCAATTGTAGTCGACGCACAGAATACTGCGGCCGGTGGAGACGGGCGTTTCGGCGGGGGCTTCAGTGCGATAAAAGGCGGCGACCGCCTTCTCCTCCGATTCGTGCGCGTCGAACACCTGCGTCAGGCGCGACATCTCCAGAACTTTGCGCACCTGTTCCGTCACATTGCAGAGCTTCAGGTCCCCACCCGCACGGCGGATGCTGGTCAGGCTGCGAACCATCGTGCCCAGGCCGCTGCTGTCGATGAATCCGACCTCGCCCATGTGCATGACGATGGAGCGGCGGTCCAGTAACAACCAGTCGACGTGCGCGCGCAGCGACTCGCTCTCGCCACCGGCAACAATCCGTCCGGTGCAGCGCACGATGGTAACGCATCCGACCTCGCGAGTGTCGAGTGACAGGCGCAACTGGGCCTCCGATACGGCTGAGATCAAGCCTGGGAAATCGCCACATTATATCCCTGAGGGGTCCGAACCGGTGTGGACCGGCGATGAAGAAGATTTAGAGTGTTGGCCAGCTGAAAGGGGTCGATTTGATTGGTCGGGGCGCGCGGATTTGAACCGCGGACCCCCTGCGCCCAAGGCAGGTGCGCTACCAGGCTGCGCTACGCCCCGACAAGTACTGCACGATTGATTCTAAAAGACCTTCCATTCATATTCCACTCCAGACCTCGTTTTCAGGGGCCGGACTGTGCACGAACTGTGCACGAATACGGTTACTGCATCACGACTGTGCACATTGGAGCCGGGCTAGCAGGCACCATTTCGTTCGCCCGACGGTTGAGCTTCTCCAAAGCTTCGCGCTTCATCTGCAGCTTCATCTGCGAATACTTCTTGAAGACTTGCGCGTCGCCCTGGCGAAGCATCTGCGTTACCCACTCATCGGCTACACCTCCGGCACTTAGCCTGGTGGCATAGGTGGAACGAAGGTCGTAGATCCGGAAGTAGGGAATGTTTGCGCGCCGCAGAGTTTTGCGCCAAACAGTCTTAAACGTCGTTTGGTGTCCACTCCTATTCCGATCGCTCGGAAACAGGAACGGCCCCTCGCCGGTGATCGCCATCTGGCTGATGAAGGCTTGGATGGCAAGCGGAGAGAGCGGAACTTCGGCAACACCGTTCGGAGTCTTGGAGTCTGGTATCCAAACAACAGCGTTTTGGATATCCACTTGGTCCTTTCTCATGGGAGTTAGTTCCTTGTAGACCCTCAGCCCAGTTTCCGTAATGATTCGAACCGCATTCCGCAAACACTCGGAAGCATGCGATTCAATTCGTTGCTGCTCCGACCATGTGACGTAATGTGGTCGGAACAGCCCTTTCACGGCCACCGGGAACTCTACACCCGAACACGGATTCGCAAGCAGGAGCTTTTTGCGAACCGCCACGTTCAGCATGCGGCGGAGAACTCTAAACTCCTGATGCACCGTAGTGGACTTGATAGGTCCCAATTGCCGATAACCAATCTTGACCTTGACGCGAACTCGCTGACGAAGACGGTCACGGAGGTAAGACTCGATCGAATCGGCGGTGATATCCCCGACCTTGCTCATGCCGAGAGCAGTTTTGAGGTGCATTATGCATCGCCCGTTCGCTTCGTGTGTTTTCGCTGCGCGCATGGGTGGCTTGGAATAGGTCTCCAGAAAAAAATCCGCCCATTGCCCGTACGTCAGAGTCTCGCCCTTACGTCTGATTTCGAGGAGGTTGTCATCCCTGGACTGAAGTCTTTCTCTTAATCTCTTGTTTGCTTCTTGCCAATCCGCGGTCAGGCTTGATTCTCTCCGGGGAACTCCGTTGCGGTCCCGATATCGGATCCACCAGATTGAGGTGCCAGTCCGCGGATAGACAACTCCGTCGTACTTGCGTGCTCTAGGCATTCTCCATCTCCTGTTTGAATGAAGCGCGAAACGTTTCGAGATCCGATTTCAAGAATCGGATGTTTCGACCCATTACGCGGAGATGGGGGATCTGCTTTCGCTCAACCCAAAGATACACAGTTTGCGGGCTGACACCAAGATATTTTGCTGCTTCTCGTACGGTTAACGGGGAGCGCTCGGGAAGGGCCGAATTCTCCTGCGGAAGGTCAACACAAAGACCTTGCTTCATGGAACATCCCTTTTGTTCTTCGATGGCTTGATCTCCTTCCAGTCACGGTGAATCGCCTTCGGCGGGATTCTCGATTTTCGCCGCGGATTCTGTTTGCGCCTTCTCACTGCGCAAAGACTTGGTCTCGCGTTCGCGTTCTAAAGCTAGGCTCGGGCTAGCATCCTGTCCAATATTTTTGCGGCCCGTTTTGATAGCTAGGCGCTATCAGGTCTGTAGATTGGAAGAGTTTGGCCAGAGATCCACCGTTTATGAGGATCGTGGGAAACTGCAAATTCAAATATTTTGCGGCGCAGATGACAACCCACGAAGACGCATGAATACGGGACGCCACAACTAACGTGACCCTGATTTGACCCATCCAAGCTTTTGCTCCTGCACCTGTAGCGCTCGGCCTGCCCACCCACTGTGAGCACTTTGACGCGATCGAGATTTGCCTCTACCGGAGGTTTTGCCCTAGGGAAGACAACGACCTGGCAGAATTTAAGTGCGTGTCTGCTCCTGATCGAGTGTTTTATGGAGCAAAAGCGGACGGCCGGAGCAGGCATGGGGCATATTTGGCGACGAGGTCTACGTTTTTGCTCGCCGTAGAGAGTCGTCGAATGCGACATAGCCGCTTTGAGGGTGCTCCCAGGCTTTCTCAGCGATGGATACCTCCGCCGCCGACACTTGAGGATTGCGGCTGAGAAGACTTTCAATCAATTCCTTGGCGAACTCCTCCATACATTCGGCGGCAGACTTTCGCGCCAGCGAGTAGACCATATTCTTCATCGTGTCCGTGGGAAGAATCTTGCTATTGTCCGCTTCCACAAAGCACGAATCAAAATCTCCCTGCAACAATACCTCCACGGCCCACTCGCGAAGGTCATGCCAGCCGGCTGTGCGCTTCACCTGGACCAGCCGGACTCGTGACTTTCCATATTTGTTTTCGGCAACTGCAATCATCAGCTTCCCCGGTACGTGGTATAGCCGTTTGGGCTCAGCAGCAGCGGAATGTGAAAATGATCTTCCCCGTTACGAATATGAAACGTAATTTCGACCAGAGGATACATGCCGTCGAGTTTACGCGCACCGAAATAGGTCGCGGTGTCGAACCCCAGGCGATAAACGCCGGGTGTCAGCGCTTCGTTCTCGGGGAACAGCTGAGCGCACCGGCCGTCTTGATCGGTGCGGGACGATGTTAGAAGCCGCCAACGGCCGGCGGCCTCCTGCCGCTCCAACCGCACGGGAACATCCTGTGCCGGTTGCCCTTGAGCGATATCCAGAACATGCGTCGAAATGCCCATCATGCTTGAAGCCACTTTCTCAGCCGAATCTGGGTGATCTGCCGCTGCTGTTCCGCGGCTTCCTGCAGTTCGGTGTGCTCGTCATTTTCCAGGCGGCGCCACAAAATCTTCAGAATCTCCGCCGGGGACGGTGGTCGGTTATCGCCACGACATCGATGCCAGACTTAAGCAAGCCGTCAATGATCTGTTGATCCGATATGCTCTTGTCGTCGTAATCGAAAGACGATGGGGTATGAAAGTGCAAGTCCCATTTTCCCCATTGCGACCCGGCTGGGCGGTGACGCGGAACGGCAGTAGTGTGCTTTATGTCAGTCATTGTGATGCTTTGACCTGATAACCGTACCAGCTATATGAACGCGGTCAAGGGTATGCGCCGCCTGGGGACCCTGGGGGAAGGAACACTCCATATAGCACAAATCCTGGCGCTGGATCAGTGATCTTGGGCGATTCTAGGGGATTTGGAACAAGCGCGCCGACGGGTTGACGAGACGGGACCGAGAATCAGACTTCTGTCGTTTCGTAGTGTCCCTTTAGTGTCCGGTTTGTCGGGGTCGAGCGAGAACAGAAAGGGAATTTGGAGACTATCGAGAATCCAGCTATCCCCTGTATACCAGGGGTTTGCCCGCTAAGTCTCGATACATCTATAATTTGCGAAAAGCAGCCCGAAAGAATTCGGCTTATAGGTCTCGCACTTTCACGGTTCTCCTGACTAGGTTATTGACGGGGCGACTATCGTCCTTCAGTCCGGGAGCGAAGATTCTGCAGTCGATTGCCGGCTGACTGTCGGTCAGTCGGTTAGGATTTGCGGGGCGTTGTCCGATTTAGGTGCGCCCGAAGTGTGCCGAACTTGGGCGCAGCATAGTCGCGACACCATCAAAATGTCCGCCTCCACCGTGGCATCGAGTTCCCAACAAGCCGGGTTTTAGAGCGCTACCTCGACAGGGTAGAGCTCTCGATCTCGGCGAAACCACCGTATGCAGCTTCAGTCGCTTCATTCTAGGGTGGGATTCCTCGGTCAGTTATACCGGCCGCCGACTCTTGCGGTATCATCCCCAACACCATGGAAGGGCTGCGGATTTCGCATTACCGCATCCTGCGCCACCTGGGGTCGGGCGGCATGGGCGAGGTCTACGCTGCGGAAGATGAACGACTACGCCGCAAGGTGGCCATCAAGTTCATTCCCCGCGAGAAGGCGGCCGACGAACCGACCCGGCGCCGCTTCGAGCGTGAGGCGCAAGCAGCCTCAGCGCTGAATCATCCGAATATCTGCACGATCTTTGAAATTAGTGAGCACGAGGGCCAGCTATTCCTGGTCATGGAGCTACTCGAAGGCAAGGATCTGCGGGGAGTCTGTGGTGCAAGTGGAACGGAAACCTCGAAGCTGCTGAAATGGGGCATTGAGATTGCGGACGCCCTCGCCGCAGCACATTCACGGGGAATCGTACACCGCGACATCAAGCCAGCCAATATCTTCATCACTGCGCGCAGCGATGCAAAGGTCCTGGACTTTGGCCTTGCAAAGCTAGATGACGCGACGCTTGCGGGGTCTCCCGAAACGGTAAGCGTCACCCTGTCGCACCTTGGCTCCGTGATAGGTACGGTGGCCTACATGTCCCCGGAGCAGGCGCGCGGGGAGGCGCTCGATGCACGCAGCGACCTATTTTCACTGGGCGCCGTGCTCTATGAGATGGCGACAGGCAAGCCCGCATTCGACGGTCACACAGCTGCCGTCATTTTCAATGCCATTCTTACTGCCGCACCTGTGCCACCCTCGCGCCTTCGGGGCAATTTGCCATCGGAGTTGGACAGAATCATCTGCAAGGCACTGGAAAAAGATCGCAAGATACGCTATCAGACCGCTGCCGAAATAAAAGCGGACATGATCCAACTGCAACGCGAGTTGGATTCGGGAGCGCCCAAGCGCGCGAGGGCAGTTCCGGCGCAGCGCCGGCGCAATCTGCACGTTATATGGATCGGCTCGACCCTGGCGCTGGCAATTGTGGCTGGTACCATCGGACATTTTATGATGGAACCTAAAGTGCCGAGCGCGCAAGCTCTTTCACATCGGATGACGATCGCAGTTCTCCCTTTCCAAAATGTCGCCAACGATACCAATCTAAATTATCTAAGCACGGCGCTACCAGACGAGATCATTACCACGCTGAGCTACGCGCCTACATTAGGCGTCCGGCCTTTCAGCATGTCACAGCGCTTCGCCGGCCAGAATTCAGACCCGCACAAGGCGGGCCAACAACTGCGTGTGACCGACGTAGTCACGGGTCACTTTCTACGCCAGGAGGACCGGCTGGGTGTGACGCTTGAGGCCATGGATATCGCCAAAGACGAGGTTGTTTGGCACGGCTCAGTCGAGGCGCGCTTGAATGACATGCTTGGTCTGCGACAACAAGTCACCAACGCGTTGCAAAAGGGACTGTTGCCTGCGCTTGGCGTCTCAAACGCGCAACTTTCAGTGACAAAGCCCAAGAGCCAGGAAGCCTATGAGCTCTACCTGCGGAGCCAGGACGGCGTTTACTGGAGTGCTGCGCACAACAAGGAGGGGATCGCGCTCCTCGAAAAGTCGGTTGCGCTTGATGCGGGATACGCGCCCGCATGGGTGGCACTCGGGCAGCACTATCACATGGAGGCCGATTACGGAATCAGTGGCGAGGAAATGTTCAACAAGTCCATCGCCGCCCTAGAGCGAGCACGCCAACTCGACCCTGAGCTATTGAGCGCTTCGACATCTCTGATTGAGTTAAGGACGTTCTATGGGGACCTGGTTGTGAGCTTCGCACAAATCCAGGAGTTGGCTCAGAGGCGGCCGCGTAGTGCGGAAGTACATTCGCTTTTTGCGGAGGCTCTGCGCGTCGCCGGGGCGCTTGAGCAAGCCGCGCGGGAATGTGAGATTACGCACCAGCTTGATCCCGAATTCCCCACTGACTGCTTCGTGCTCTACATACATATGGGAGACCTCGCCAAGACCCGTCAGGAAATCGACCGCACAGCAGGAGATTTCAGTTCGTTCATGTTAGGCCACGTGCTCTTGCGCGAAGGCAGAATAGACGAAGCACTCCCTAGGTTAAAGATCGTGCCCGGCGGTAGCAATTACGACCTAGTCCACAACTGTTGGCCTGATTCGTCGACTTCACGGTGTGCGGAGGTGGCAAAGCGATCGGAGGCCGAATTCCGCAGCATTCCGAATGCAGATGCGTGGTATTTCGGGGCCGCTTTGTTCGCCTTCTTAGGCAAGAAGGATGCCGCGATCCGTTTCCTGCAGGCTGATTCAGACCACAACTTCTGCGTGTACCCGGCGGTAGACCGTGAAGTCCTGTTCGACAGAATACGACAGTCTGCCGAATTCAAAGCGGCGCGCCAGGAGGGGATCGAGTGTCAAAGGAAGTTCGCCCCCTTCGCCCGAATTCAAATTCAGTAGCTACCGGCATATCCTAGGCCATCATCCCGCCATCGACACCAGATTCCACACAAGAAAGGCGCATTCTGTGAGGGTGAGTCGAACTGGTCGTCGAGATGACCTGAAACTAGCTGGACTGACAGTCGGCAAATCGGAACTGCGATTAAATTTTCGTGGCTAGGACTTGGTCGCACTACAAACCCTCGTTCAGGAGTAGTCTTTTAGCTGTCATTGTTTAGGAAACGCAGGTCGGTCACGGACTAGGGGCCACGATGACTGACGTTGCAGCATTTTGTGAATCCCGAAGAAGCAACCGTGTTCCGCTAAAAGTCGTGATCGAGGCTCAGAACACCGGAGCCTCTGACTTGCGAAGGCGAGACAATCATCGTCAACCTCCATGGAGCGTTGATCTCGACTGCGGTCGCACTGAGCGTGGCACAGGAATCGGGAGGGAGCGGATATTGTCGAGATTTAGGCCAGGTTTCCTGAGCGCTAGTCTGGCAGACGCGACTAGTTCCGCAGCACCCGGGGCAGTTACGATGAATTCGCTGTCGGCTCCACCGTCTCAGCCTTCCCGAGTCGTGGTTGAATCGGGACTCGCGCGTCGCGTGCCGGCAACATCTGGAGTCGTCGAAGCGACCTCGGATATATCCGCGTACCCCTCCGTGCGCGAACAACTAACCGAACTGGCTTGGGACTGGTCATTGACAGGTGGCTGCCCCGGTCAGTGTCTTGTAGTCGATGATGCGTTGGAGGTCGCTCCAGAAATTCTTGTAAGTGATGTACGCATTTGGCATTCGTTTGGGAGAATCGCAAACCACATAGCTGGTGCCGGTAAAGTTATTGAAATCGCTGAAGGTAATGTAGTTGTTCGCTATGCCGTTGTCACGCGCAACGTGACAAGTGCGGCAGGATTTCGCATAGACATTGTGATAGTAGTTGGCCTGAGTTTGATTGGCATTCCAGGTTCCGGGCGGAGTAGGTTTCACCGGCGCAGTACCAGCACCGAATCCTCCGGGATACCAGGCATTGATCAGGTCCTTGATAGGACTGGTGTTTGGAGCAACATCACGCACCATCTGATTCAGGGTGGC
>JBKPCG010000114.1:0-7231 GCA_046727255.1 Acidobacteriota bacterium
ACGAAATGGCCCGCTCCGTGGAAGACGCACTCGCAAGGCGCACGCGTGCGCTTTTCCTGAATGCGCGAGCAGCCCTCGCCATGGCCCCCGCCGTCGCGGATTTGATGGCATCAGAACTGGGCTGGGATGAGATCACCCGCAGCAAACAATTGGCTGCGTTTCGCGAGGTTGCTTCGAACTACGTGCTTCATCCCTGAAAAGGATACTTACTCGATGATCGTGAACTTCGCGGAGCGGGCGCACAACCACAACTGGGAACTGGACCCGGTCATCCGATCCTTGCTCGATACGGATTTCTACAAGCTGCTGATGTTGCAGTTCATCTGGAAGCATTACCCGAAAACACGCGTGTCATTCTCGTTGTTGAATCGCACTCCTTCCGTGCGCCTGGCCGACATGTTCGCAACCAGGGAGATTACCGAGCAGTTGGAACATGTCCGGAAACTGCGGTTTCGAAAATCAGAGCTCGTTTGGCTGGCCGGTAACACGTTCTATGGCCGCCGCGGAATTTTTCAGCCGGGATTTCTGGAATGGCTGGAGCAGGATTTCAAATTGTCGGACTATCAGTTATCGGTCAAGGACGGCCAGTTCCATTTGTCCTTCGATGGCTATTGGCCCGAAACCACGATGTGGGAACTCTACGCGCTCTCCATCTTCGACGAACTGAGGACGAGGGCCAATCTGAAGAAGCTGAGTGAGTTCTATCTCGATGTTTTGTATGCCCGCGCGAAAACGAAACTCTGGAGCAAGATTGAGCGCCTGCGCGGCGTCCCCAGTCTGAGCGTGGCGGATTTCGGAACCAGGCGCCGGCACAGCTTCCTGTGGCAGGAGTATGTGGTCAAGGCGATGGCTTCCAATCTCGGTGGCGGCTTTATTGGAACGTCGAACGCCTTTCTCGCGCATAAGCACGACCTTGAGGCGATTGGAACGAATGCGCATGAGATCCCGATGGCGCTCGCGGCGCTCGCGAACGATGACCAGGCACTGAAAGCTTCCCAATATCATGTTCTCGATTTGTGGCAAAAAA
Source organism: Acidobacteriota bacterium (assembly GCA_046727255.1). Lineage (GTDB taxonomy): Bacteria > Acidobacteriota > Terriglobia > Terriglobales > Acidobacteriaceae > Acidiflorens. The sequence continues at coordinate 1,028 of JBKPCG010000114.1, forward strand.
CGTACGAGGGAGCGCTCCGGATCATGCTTCCCGATACCTTTGGAACAACCCAATTCTTAAAGGGTGCGGCTGACTGGACGGCAGATTGGACTGGGCAGCGGATGGACAGCAAGAATCCGTACGTGGCAGGTGACGAATATATCGAATGGCTGAAGGGACGCGGCCGGGACCCGCGCGAAAAGCTTGTCATCGCCTCGGATGCTCTCGACATCGATGAAATCATCGGTCTTCATTCTTATTTTGGTGGAACGCTGCAGGGCGGTGCGACTCCCCAGGACTTCCGCAGCGCCGCCGATTTCCAGAGTCGGCAAAAGTGGATTCCGAGCCGGCGCATTCGATTCAGCGCAGGCTGGGGAACTCTGCTGACCAACGATTTCCGCGGATGCGATCCCAATGGCAGCAGCGAATTTGATCCGATCAGCCTGATCTGCAAAGTGTCCGATGTCGAGGGGCGGCCGGCAGTGAAGCTCTCCGATAATTATGCGAAGGCGCTCGGCCCAGCGTCGGAAATCGAACGCTACCGCCGCGTGTTCGGCACAGCAGGGATGACGAACGCTGCGCTAGTGGCATGAGGGACGAGCACTAAGGGAGCCAGTGAAGCTATGTGTCGAGCCTTACCGAGTGCGTCGCGGTGGCCGAAAACCACCACTGATGGCTGAGGTCGGCCAGTCCATCCTCCCGGAACACACCGTCGGCATCATGCGGTTTATGGAAGCAAAGGAGTTGCGCGGCCCGCGGGGCGGCAAGTCTGGCAGGACACCTGCAGCGCTATTCACTCAAGACTCCCTCGGTAACACTGGTTTTCCCGGTCAGGTGGGGCATGAATCGCAACCTTCTGGTGTCGGTGTTTTTACCTGGATTCCTCACTTTAATTTCCAGCGCGCAGGTGGACATTTCGCCCGGAGTGGCACGCATCAGCCTGATCGAGGGCGACGTTTCGACGCAGCGCGGCGACACCGGTGACTGGTCGGCTGCGGCGCTAAATCAGCCCGTGGTCGGTGGCGATAGGATCTCGACCGGAGACCATTCCCGGGCCGAGCTGCAACTCGACCATGCGAACATCCTTCGTCTTGGTAATAATGCGCAGGCAAAGATCGCAACGGTCGAGCGGACGCAGATCCAGGTCCAGGTCGGACAGGGGCTCGCGTACTACACCATCTCCAAGGATTCCGAGGCTGAAGTCGAGATCGACACGCCGAACGCGGCCATACGACCCAGATCCAAGGGAGGCGTTTACCGCATCGAGGTGAACGGCTTTGAGACGCAGGTGATCGTGCGCACAGGAACGGTCGACATTTCCACTCCCCAAGGCAGCACTCGCGTGGACGTGGGCCAAGCCGAGACTATACGAGGCACCACCGACGACGCGGGAAACGTGCTCGGCGGCGCGCCTTCGAAGGACAGCTGGGATTCCTGGAACGACGATCGCGACGGACTGATCCGCGGCGCTCAATCGTGGAACCACACCAACCCCTACTTCGTTGGGAGCGAAGATCTCGACGCCCATGGACGCTGGGTCAATGTGCTGGACTACGGCCAGGTGTGGTCGCCGACCGTCGCTGGGGGTTGGGCGCCCTATCGCGCCGGCCGCTGGGTTTGGGAGCCGTACTGGGGCTGGACGTGGGTCTCGTTCGAAGCGTGGGGCTGGGCTCCCTACCACTACGGCCGTTGGATCCTCCAGGGCAGTTCCTGGATGTGGTGGCCAGGACCGGTTGACGGCGGTAGCGATTATCGGCCCGAGTGGGCGCCGGCCTACGTGTCGTTCTTCGGATTCGGCGGTCACCGTGGAACTTCGGTTGGCTTGGCGCTTGGGTCTGTGGGCTGGCTGCCAATCGGTCCGGGTGACTACTTCTACCCCTGGTACGGACAGAATGGTTCGCACTTCAAGGTGGTCAATCTCGCTGACGCGATCAACGTCACAAACATCAATCGCGGATTCGGCGGCGTCGCCCCGCTCTATGGCGGCGTGCGTTTCTCGAATGTGTGGCTGGCTGCCAGTGACGTGCAGATCCGCAAGTCGATCACGACTCTTCCCGCAAAGCACTTCGGCACTGGACACTCTGCGCCAACAGCGTTGAGCCCCAAGGCATTTCGTAACGGTCTCATGATGACCGGGAGTCTGCCCATTGTTCCAACCAGGGAAACTCTTTCGGCGACGAATCGCCCGGCGAGCCCCTCGTCAGTGATGCGTGGTGGACGGCAGGAGCGGTTCTTCACGAAGAGGCAGCCGGCAGCCGAGCCGCAGTCCCTCGATAAGCAAGTGGCGCAGGTACAGGAAAGCATCCAGGGGAGTGGCCAACTAGTTCCGGTACGGGAGGTGACGCAGCTCGATTCGGCCGTACCGCAACCCATGCCGCTAGAGGACGGCATCGAAAGAACCGTCCAGCCGACTAAAAACGCACAGAGCGGAGACAGATCCAGGCCCCGGTCGGACAGAAGCTGGCGTGTCGCAGCATCACCAAAGATTCCGAGCGAGAAGTCGAGATCGACACGCCGAATGATGACACTGGAACGTGGATCTCGCGAAGCTACGGCGCCCATTGCGTCCAGGTCGGGCGGGGGCTCGCATACTGCGGTGTTGTCGAGGGTTCCGACTTCGACACGCCGAATAACGTTGGCGCCCGGGTCTCGTGGATCTGCGGCCAGTGCCGCGCAGAGTTACCTGGATTCGGCCAACCGACAGATGGACAAGGGCAATTACGCGGCGGCAATAGCTAACTATAAACGGGCCTGGCAAGTCGACGGGAACACCGCCGCTGCGAAAGCCCGCCTGGGACGCGCCCGTCGGGCGATGCAAGCGGAAAACGAGATCATAGCCAATCGGAGATAAACATGCGCGCTACGACGTTACTAGTCGGCTGCATATTGCTATGCCTGGTGGAGAGTACCGCGGCTCGGACGACAAGGGCACCAAATGCTCCCCGACCGCTTTCGGTCGCAGACGTAGAACACGGTCTTAAATCCGGAGTGCCGAACGCACGTATGGCTGCATTGGTGAAACGGTACGGAGTTGATTTCGAGTTGACCGATGTGGTCGAGAAGCATCTTCGAAGTGCGCGAGCGAGCGACAGCCTTATTCTGCAGATTGGCCGTTCGCGAGTCCGGCTAGATGGCAACGCAGTGGGAAAGCTGACTGGACCTGCAGTCAGTGCTCACGTGCATCGGTCGGCAAAGCCGCCCCGCACGCGCGCTCAAACCGCACAGGAACTACTCTCCCAGGCTAACAAGTACCGACTTGGTTCTGGTGTGGTCCGGGACGAAGCCAAAGCTGCCAGCCTGTATCGCAAGGCAGCCGAGATGGGCAATGCAGAAGCGCAGACCAGATTTGCCGAGGCCCTGTTCGATGGACGTGGCGTGACGCGCGACCCAGTCGAGTCACGGGCGTGGCTGGAGAGGGCAGCCCGCCAAGGCTATGCTCGGGCCGAATGCGACCTGGGTGTAATACTGACCAACGGCTTTAATGTTGCTCAGGATCTCCCGAACGGCTTGCGACACCTTCAGGCTGCGGCCCGTCTGGGTGATGCATATGCTGAGGACAATTTGGGTCAATTCGCAGAGAGCGGTTTGATCAGTGATCCCAGCCCGAGCGAAGCATATATGCATTACCTGAAGGCTTCTGAAATGGGCTCCGCGTGGGGAGCATACAACGTTGCGAGAATGCACCAACAAGGGATCGGTGTCGACAAGAGCCCGACGGAAGCACTGCGCTGGTACATGAAAGTCGCATCCATCGGGGATCGGGATTTGCTCGGTCAGTGGAGCGATCTTCACTCTGAGGCGGGGGCCATAGCCAACGCAAATCTCCGAATCGGTGACATGTATGCCGGCGGCAGCGGCGTTCCCGAGGACACCCGCGAGGCTGAAAGGTGGTATACGCGCGCCGTGGATATGGAGTCCTCGGCTGCACGTGCAGGATGGTTGATGGCGCACGTTTATCTGGCGAATGCCTACCTGCAATCAAAGGGCGTTCCGCTGGATTACGGTGAGGCGATGCACTGGATGCGAACGGCAGCGGAACATGGATATCGGCAAGCGCAAGCGAATCTAGGCTCCATGTATCGCGATGGGCAAGGCACGCCCCAAAATTACGGCGAAGCAATGCATTGGTACCGCATGGCGGCTGACCAGGGATCTGCGGTGGCAAAATGGATGATCGGTCGACTTTATTTTGACGGTAGAGGAGTGATACGCGATTACACGCAAGCAGCGACCTGGTTTAGAAGAGCGGCGGAGGCGGGTGTCCTGATGGCGCAATGGGATCTTGGCTTGATGTATTACCACGGCTACGGCGTTTCGAAGGATCCTGCGACCGCTCGAGAATGGCTGCAGAAGGCAGCCGCTCGAGGCTATGCACCCGCAAGAGACATGCTCGCCAAGACGTGATGCGGTAGCGATTCTGTAACTGGGAATGCCGAAGGCTGAAGGCGACGCCGTCGCCCTTCCCCGGCCGTTGAATTGTCGGCTACTCGGAAACTGAGCCGAAATCATTGCATTTACGCACATCTGCCGGGCCTGATCCGTTACAATTCCTGTGATCGCGGAGTTGGGCACGCTTGCCCGAGGATGGAGAGTGAAAAATGGCAAAGACAGCGCCTAAAACCAACAGCGCTTTTATGAAACCAATGCAGCCTTCAGAGCACCTGTCCAAAATTGTCGGCACAGAACCGCTGCCTCGAAGTGAAGTCACAAAAAAAATTTGGGCGTACATCAAGAAGCACAGTCTTCAGAACCCAAAGAACAAACGAGAAATTCTGGCCGACGAAAAGTTGCAGCCGATCTTTGGCACGAAGAAATTGGACATGTTTCAGATGACCAAAGCGGTCAACAAGCACTTGAAATAGGGGGCTGGAGCGTCACAGCTTTGACGACCCGTTGCGCTGAAGCTCCAGCAGGATCCGTATTCCTCGATAAAAATTCTCTTTGTTATAAGCCGTTTCCCAGCGGCTCAATGCCGCTTTGAATTCGTGGTTAGCTTTCTTTATAGCGACCTGCGCCCGCGGGCGATCTTTCCTCATGCTTATCAGGGCGCGCAGTGCCTCAACAATCTCTGGCTCAATTCTCTTACGTGACTGCTGAGCATTTTTTATCCATCGAGGTGGAATGTTTGCCCGGAACTTCAGAAATCCACGAGCCGCTGAACCGGAACTCGACGTAAAGAGCCTGGCCTTCCTTGGCATACCTGCACCTCCGGATGCGGCCCGCCGACGAATACCGGTGGGGCGAACGTCACCATCTCGCAGGCGAACGTCACCGCTACAGGATACTCCGTCACCGGACTTGCGCTGCCAGCGACCGTCGCCCCCAATCAAAGTGTTAAAGAAGAAGATGCCTGAGTTTATTGAGCTGAGTAGGAAGTACGACCCACAGGGCAAGTTCCGCAATGAATTCCTGAACAAGAACATCTTCGGCAGCTAACGCCGGGTTGCGTTGGTCAAGAAGGCGGTACGATGCCGATCGGCTTCCTCAAGAAATTGGGGACGGCCTTGACGCGGCCCATCTATCCGGGCATAGACCGTTTCGCATTCCTACCACGGGCCCGTCGGCACCTTTCTCAACCGGACCTAGGTTTTCGACTGACCGACAACTTGATTCCAGCGCTGAATCTGGGTCCAATCAGGGTCCGTTAGCAGTTCCTGAGAGTTCCTTGCAACGCCAAAGGTGGCTGCCAGTGCTGTTGAATGTCAATCAGTTACCGCTAAACGTGACCTTGACACGCTTCGAGCCAACAGAAGATCAACAACTTACGAAGCGTTTTCGGGCACTTTCAGGGCATTTAGAGCACTGGGGAATGCTTATTGGCTCCAGATTGGCCCCATAAAATTGCCATGCGAGCGGCTCGGCAGCCACTTACCGTTCGACGGTAGCAATCAGCCGTTTTCTTCGCAGGATCTTTTCCGATTCCTCGCGTTTCGTTTGCCCGCTTTCATCCTTTTCTGGGACCACATGGGCCCACGGTTGGGCCCGCACTTGGGCCAAATTTTCCCGCGGCAGCATCCGGCGGTTGCGGGGACTTCGCCCCGACGATGGTATCGAACCCCTCCCGGAACGAGCGACTCGTCATCCGGACGCTGGCTGGTGTCCCCATGCGTGGAGTTCCCATAGGTGGCTGAACGCAAATCTTGGATGTACGCAGCACGAGTGTGCGGCCGGTTCAGCTTTACGTCAGTCGAACTCTCCTGTGAATACTCGTGTGGAAAAGCAGGC
>JBKPCG010000115.1:0-53052 GCA_046727255.1 Acidobacteriota bacterium
GGGGCGTTTGACGACCACGACGACCTAGTCTTCGCCGTGGGTGCCGGCACTCCTGGATTCACAATGTCAGCGGCACCGAACGCGGTTAGGGTGAGTCAGGGAGGAAATGCCTCAAGCACGGTCACGGTCGCGAGCCAGAACGGATTCAACTCGGCGACCACCCTGAGCCTTTCCGCTCTGCCCAGCGGTGTGACTGCGGCCTTCTCGGCCAACCCGGTGACTCCGCCAGCGAATGGAACGGCGACTTCAACCTTAACTTTCACCGCGTCTGCGACACCGACCATCGGCACCACGAACATCACGGCGACCGGGACGTCTGGCTCGCTCGTCCAGACGACTACTATCGCCTTGACCGTGAATGCAACGGGAGGGGGCGCAAACTGCCGTCTACGATGCCACTCTCAAAGCGCCCAAGTGCGCGATCGTGGGCACATCCTGCGACTCGGGTCCGAGCCTGCTTCTGGGCCGCGGCACGATGACCGGTGGAAATGAAACGAACCGTCCGAATACGATCAACAGCACGTGCGCTGACGGCAACTCGGGAACCTCCGACGAGTCGAACGATCGCCTGTCAATTGCCAGCACCAGCGGCGCCTTGACTCACGGAAATACCGCAACGGTTACGGCGACTGTGTGGGCTTGGTCCACGCCCTCGGCAGACGCTCTTGATCTTTACTACACCGCGAATGCGAACAGTCCGTCATGGACGCTGATCGGGACGATCGTTCCTACGGTGGCCGGCGCTCAAAGCATCTCGCGGACGTTCACACTTCCGACCGGGAGTTTGCAAGCAGTTAGGGCGCAATTCCGTTGACCAGGGAACCGCGTCCTCATGCACGGCGGGCTCGTTCAATGACCATGACGACCTGATCTTCGCTGTGAACTGACAGCGGTTCTGGGCTCCAACAATTCGAGCCGGTCCCGGTGAAGGACCGGCTCGATTTCTCTTTAGGATTAACGCGTTTCAGAATTACGCGCCGGCGCTGGCTCCGAGAGCGCCTTCGTTGTACACCTTGACGAAGGCGTCGACGACGCCGCTTTGAAACTTTTCGCCCGCAGCTGCCGAAATCATACCTTCGGCCTCCTCGGGCGACATAGCCTTGCCTCGCGGGGCAGTGGTCAGTCGCAGATACATATCGGCCACTGCCAGAATGTGAGCCTCGATTGGTACGTTGACCGCCCGAGCGCCCTGCTCCTCGAGAATCTGCTCGGCCACAATAATAGGGATGACACGGCGCAAGGATCCGCCCATGGCCTGCGCACGCGGATCCTGCTTCCGGTTCTTCCGGAAGCTGGCGACGATCTCGTTGCGCGTTATGTCAGCCGCCTTGTAGAGCATGTCATGGCTGATTCCAAGCAAGTTCAGGTCGCGTAGAAGTACGGCCGAGCGCAGCATTTCGATACGGTCCGAACCCATACCCATTACATTAGCCATGCAGGTAGCAAGATCTAGAACCCGTCGATTTTCGCCCTGGGTATATTGCTCATTTTCCAGAAAGTGCTGCAGGACAACCAGCAGGCCACTGAAACTCTCACGGATGTCATTGGTCATCGTCTGCTTGCGCTCGTACAGTGTGCCCATCACGTAACCGGTGACCGCCAGAATTCCCGCCCAGATCGCGAAATTGAATAACCGCTCTCCCGGCAACGTGAGAGTGGGATGAGTGGGCACCAGGTTGTTCACGAAATTGAGCAGGATGACCACAAATATGCAGGCAAAGGCAGTCAGCGTCGCGTGGCGTCGTCCGAAAAAATAGGCGGAGTAGAGCGTTGGCAGGAAATAAAAGCACAATGCCATCGGCAACGAGTCGGCAAAGAATTGGAGGGTGGCCGCGATCAGAAACAGCGACAACAGTAGAAACAGTTCTCTGATGACTTTACTCATGTATGAGCCTCAAGCCGCAGCCGCGTTCGCGCGGACACCTCGAATGCCGGACCTAGAGGAGAAGACACTTCTCCTGCCACAATTGGAATGGTGAGGCACGTTGGGGCAGGAACAAAATTACCGAGGTAATGAGGCAAGCTTAGAATCAAGCAAGAATCGGCGGCCCAAGCCCGCCCTGAGCGTAGTTGAAGAGAGTGTCCAGCCCTACACTCAGGCTTGCGACTGAAAGAGGTGGATGAGCCAGTATGTTCCGCCCGCCATCAGGGCGGAAGCGGGGATCGTCACGATCCAAGCCCACACGATCCGTCTCGCCACTCCCCAGCGAACAGCCGAAAAGCGGTGGACAGCACCCACTCCGACAATGGCGCCGGTGATGGTGTGAGTAGTCGAGACCGGAATCCCAGCCAAAGCGGTACCGAATAGAGTGATGGCCCCTGCACTCTCCGCGCAAAAGCCGCCCAGGGGCCTCAGCTTGGTGATCCGCTGACCCATGGTATGAACAATGCGCCAGCCGCCAAAATAAGTTCCCGCGGCGATGGCAGCGTGAGCGGCCAGAATGATGGGCCAGTGAAACTGCCCCCAGCTCGCCAGCATATCCTGCTTGCTCATGAAACCACCGGTGTACATAGCGCCGGCGATGATGCCCATCGTTTTCTGGGCGTCGTTGCCCCCATGCCCGAGACTGTAACAGGCGGCCGAGAGCAGTTGCAGCTTGCGAAACCAGCCGTCGACCTGCTGAGGAGCCTTATGACGCAGCAGCCAATACGCGCTGGTCATAAACAGCAGGCCCAGAGTCATGCCCATCACGGGCGCGACCACAATGAAGATCAGAGTCTTGTACCAGCCAGCGGCAATAATCACCGAGAATGACGTACGCCATCCGCTGTGCACCGCCGCGTGCATCATGGCGGCGCCGGCGTAGCCGCCGATGAGGGCGTGCGAAGAAGAAGTTGGCAAACCCCACCACCAGGTCAGCACGTCCCATACAATCGCTCCGAAAAGACCGGCAAGAACGACATATTGGTTCACATCATCAAGCCGGATCATGCCGCGTCCAATGGTCTTGGCCACCGCCGTCCCGAGGAAGAAAGCGGCGAGAAAGTTGAAAACCGCGGCCCAGACCACCGCCAGTTTGGGAGAGAGCACGCGGGTAGAAACTACGGTCGCGATGCTGTTAGCGGCATCGTGGAAGCCGTTCAGGAAGTCGAAGATCAAAGCCACCACGATGGTGATGACCACGAGCAGCAGATCGACATTCACTGGAACGGGCTCCTGGGTGGTATGGATTAGGACGAAACCTAGGCGCTCTTCAGCACGATCGCTTCTAGTACGTTGGCAACATCCTCGGCTTTGTCGGTCGCGTACTCGAGCACCTCGTAGAGCTCCTTCATTTTGATGAGCTGGATCGGATCTTTTTCGCTGTCAAAGAGAACGGCGATCGCCTTGCGGCTGACGTCGTCCGCTTCATCTTCAAGGCGATTGACTTCGTCGCAGTGTTTAAGAACTCCATTGTTCTTTTCGAGCAGTGACACTCCTTGGGCAAGTTCTTCGGCCTGCAGGACGATCAGGCCCGCCAACTCAGCGGCGGCCACCGGTGGCTGCGTAATCTTGTACATCACCAGACGGACCGCGGCGGAATTAACAAAGTCCAGAACATCGTCGAGTGATGAAGCCAACCGATGAATGTCCTCGCGGTCAAAAGGCGTAATGAATGAAGTATTCAGTTTGGCGATGATGGCGTGGGTGGCCCGGTCTCCCTCGTGCTCGATGGCCTGCATCTGTTTGACTCGTTCTTCCAGGTCGTGCGGATCTTCCAGGATGGCGCGCAGAAGGGTCGCTCCGGCCCTCAAACTGCTCGACAGTTCCGCGAACAGTTCGAAAAACTTGGTCTCCCGTGGAATAAAGCGGAACATAAGACCTGAGTCGCGTTAAAGATTGGAAAACGCAAAACTATCTCATGCGGAAGGATACCGACGCAAGGATGCCGCCGGGCAAGCGATCAAAGATGCTCGCGGCAAGCAATCCTCATTTTGCGCGCGGGTGAGTCTGGTCGTACACGTTCATCACGTGTTTGACTGAAAGCTGGGTGTAGCGCTGAGTCGTAGCGAGACGCTCGTGGCCAAGAAGTTCCTGGATCGCGCGCAGGTCCGCGCCTTCTTCCAGCATGTGCGTACCGAAAGCGTGCCGCAGGGTATGCGGGTGGACATCGGGTGAAAGCCCTTTGGCGACGGCGATGCGCTTGACGATGCGTCCCACGCTGCGGGTAGTCAGGCGGCCGCCACGCTGGTTGACGAGTAAGGCTGCACTCGTTCTCTTCAAGGTAGCCAGCAGTTGCTGCCGCCAAGGCAGATAGGTGGCCAAGGCCCCGCGCGCGGCGCCCCCGAAGGGCACGTAGCGTTCCTTCTTACCTTTTCCACGAATCAGAATGGCTTCGGCGCTCAGTCGGATGTCGTCGACATTTATGCCAACCAACTCGGAGTTTCGGATGCCACAACCGTAAAGCAGTTCCAGCATCACCCGGTCACGCTCGGGAAAAGATGCCGCCTCCGGCATTTTGCCGTCGAGCACGGAGTTCATTTCTTCGATGGTCGGAACGCGCGGAAGTTTCTTCGCCAACCTCGGTGTGGAGACCAACTTCGCCGGATTCTGCTCAACCACGCCTTCCTGCGCTAGCCAGCGATAAAGCGACCGCAACGCGGCGAGCGCACGCGCCACTGAAGCCTTGCCAAGACCCTGGTCGTAGAGGTGAGACAGAAAGCCGCGAATGGCGATGTGATCAATTGTCTTCCAGTGGCGTGAGCCTGTGTATCTTGCGAAAGCGTCGAGATCCCCGGCGTATGCCTTGATGGTGTGCGTCGAAGCGTTGCGTTCCCGCAGGTGACGCAGGAACGAATCGGTGGCGAGTTCAACGGTCGTGCGCGGTTGTTTGTGGTCCAACGGCATCAGGTTCTCGTCTTCGCTCTCGGATGATGCTTCGCATACACGCTCTTCAGCCGGTCGAGCGCAACGTGGGTATAGATCTGCGTGGTCGAGATGTCGGAGTGACCAAGGATCGTCTGCACGGTGCGAAGGTCAGCGCCATTTTCCACCATGTGGGTAGCGCACGAGTGACGCAGCATATGGGGGCTGGCGTGTCGTCCGGAAGCCACAGAGGCGTTCCCCACCAGCTGCCAGACCCGTTGACGCGTCAAACGGCGTGCGTCTGTGCCGAGGAAAAGCAGTGGCGAGCTCCTACGTTTAGCAAGGACTTCCCTGCTGTTCTTCAAGTAACTCTGAAGCGATTGTTGCGCGGGAATTCCGATCGGCACCATGCGCTCCTTGTCGCCTTTGCCGCGCACCAGGATGTATCCCATCTCAAGCTTCAGGTCTTCCAGGCGAGCATTGGCCACTTCGGAGACCCGCACGCCTCCGGCGTAAAGCAACTCCAGCATGGCGCGATCGCGAAGGGCGAGAGCTTGGGCGCGCGTACTGTCACTGTGCGGCCGAGTGGCGCCCAACGTGGCTTCGACTTCGTCGCGGCTTAGAGACTTGGGCAACACTTTCCACTGCTTCGGAGAGTCAATATTGAGGGTTGGATCTTTTTGGATTTTCCCGTCAAGCAGCAGATAGCGGTAAAGATGGCGAATGGCGGAAAGCTTTCGTCCCACCGAGCGGCCGTCGAGCTGGTTGGAAAATAATTCTTGGATAAAGTCGCGGACGTCCTGACGGCGCGCGTCGCACAAGGCCAAGCGTCGCTTTTCCAGAAACTCGGCAAATTGGGCGATGTCGCTGGTGTAGGCTGCGATGGTCAGTTTCGCTAACCCGCGCTCCACTCGCAGATAGTCGAGGAATGCGGAGAGTGTGCGGGAGTTGGCGTCGGAGGGCACAGACCGAGTATGCCCATTATCGGACGCCTCCGGAAGTAATGAAACGGATGCGTCGTAGAGACGCGGCTTGCCGCGTCCCAGCCTCAGCAAGGGAAAGACTCTGCATCCGCTTCTCTATCCCTAAGCGCTCATTGCTGCGGACCTTGTTGCGCGCCCTGCTCCCCCATCATTCCCGGCGGTGGCGCCGGAATCGTTATGTCCAGCTTGTTCACCGGCGCGAGCGTCGAGAATGCCTTGTCGAACTCGCTGGGGTTGCCGACCACTAGCACCGGCATCTGGTCGCGATGCATATATTTCGTGGCGACACGCGCTACGTCTTCTTTGGTCACTTTCTGGATCGCTGTCTGGTACCTTTCCAGAAAATCGAGCGGGTAGCCATAGAATTCGTAAGCCATCTTCTCCTGCAAGACTTTGCCGGGAGAGTCAAAGCGAAAGATGAAAGAATTTAGAATCGTATCCTTGGCACGTTTGATTTCCTCATCGGTAATCGGTTTTTTTGCGAGATCGGAAATTTCTTCATCCATCGCCTGAATGGCTTCCCCTGTACTCTCGCTCTTCGTGCTCATCACCAGGCGCAGCATGCCGGGCCGATCCCATCCTGTGCCGATTCCACCGCCAACCGAATACGCCAGTCCTTTCGTAGTGCGGATGTCGCTGAAGAGCCGTGACGAAAATCCGCCTCCGAAGGCCTCGTTGAAAACAGAGATCGCGAAGTAGTCGGGGTCCTTGCGAATCGTCCCCAGCCCGACCATGTAGATGTTGCTCTGGTTGACGTCGGTCTTCTCCACCAGGTAATTGCCCGGCTTTGCGGGAGTGAATTTGATTTCCGGATCTTTCGCCGCCTGCCCTTTGGCCCACGCTCCGAAAGCTTGCCGGATGCGCGCTTCCATCGCGGCAGAATCGAAGTCGCCGACCACACCCAAAATAATGTTGTTAGGATGAACGTAGTTGTGGTGCCAATCCACCAGATCCTGGCGAGTGACCGCGGCCACAGTTGCGTACTCTGGTACACGCGCGTAGGGATTGTTGGCGCCGTAGGCTAGTTTTGCGGCCTCACGTGCGGCAATTCCCCCGGGATCGTCGTTGCGGCGGGAGATGCCGTCATACATTCCCTTCTGAGCGATCTGAATCTTATCGGCGCGGAACTCGGGGTTCTGAAGCAAATCCTGGAACACTTTGAAGACATCGTCCAGATCGCCCTTCAGACATGACCAGCTGATGGTGGTCGAGTCGATCCCGGCGCCGGTTTCCACGTGCGCAGCGCGCTGCTCGAGGAAGTCATCGAGTTGATCGCCGGTTTGAGTCTTTGTCCCCCCGGTGCGCCAGACCTCACCGTAGATGTCCATCAATCCAGTCTTGTTAGCAGGAACCGCCCGACCGCCGCCGCGAATGCGGGCGAAACCATCAATCAGCGGCAGTTCGTGATCCTCCTGCAGGAAGATCACCATGCCATTGGGAAGGGGGATACGTCTTGGCTGCGCCGGATGAAACGCCGGCAGTGGCGGAATCGGGACGTCCTTCCAGTTTGCCGCCTGCGCCCAGAGCTGAGCATTACTGCCAATCAAAATCAGAATGAACAGTGCGATCAGAGCGTGCTTCACTGGGCACCTCCTTGCGGAGCAGCCGCAGGCCCCGGAGGTGCGGCGAACTCAATGATTCCGACCGTACGATTGTCGGGCACGAAAATCTGGTTGGCGATGCGGCGGATATCCGCCTTGGTCACCTTGTCGATCCGGTCCACTGAGCGGAACAGTTCCCGCCAGTCTTCATAGCGCGCCTGGAACAGGCCTAGGTTGGAGGCCAATCCCTCGTTGGAGCCGAGCGAACGAAGCAGGCTGGCCTTGGCGCGGGTCTTGATCATCTTCAGTTCTTCGTCCGAGATATCTTCTTTTTTCAGCCGTTCGATTTCGCCGTGGATGGCGTCAGCCATTTCCTCCGGCTTGTGTCCGGGAATCGGGAAGGCATAGAAGGCAAACAAGTGTGGATACTTGTTGCCCGGTAAGCCGGAGAAGCCCGCTGAATCGGATGCGATCTGCTTGTCGCGGACCAGCGTGCGATACAAGCGTGAGGTTCGGCCGTTCGACATCAGATCGGTGATGGCGTCGTACACGGCGTCGTCTGGGCTGTGGTAATCCGGCCGATGATAGCCCTCGAGATAGAGCGGCTGCGATTGCTCGTGCAACACCACGCGTCGCTCGGACTTTTGCGGCGGCTCAGTGGTCGTGGCCTCGTCGGGCGTGGAACGCGCTGGCAGGCGCGAGAAATACTTCTCGATAACAGGCATTGCCTCGGCGGCTTTCACATCGCCGACTACGCTGACAACGATATTTGGAGCAATGTAATACCGGTCAAAGAAATTCCGGGCGTCGGTAGCAGAGAACGAATTAAGGTCCCACAGCCAGCCGATGGTTGGGCGATGATACGGATGGGCGGCAAACGAGGCGGACGTAAACTGCTCCAGCAGCCGTCCAATCGGATTGCTGTCCGTTCGCATGCGCCGCTCTTCGATGACCACGTTGCGCTCTTTGTAGAACTGCCGCATCACAGGATGCAGGAAGCGCTCCGACTCCAGATACGCCCACAGCTCCAGCCGGTTGATCGGGAATGAGTAGTAGTAAGTGGTTTCGTCGTGATTGGTGGACGCGTTCATGCCTTCGCCACCTTCGCTCTCCACGATTTTGCCGAACTCGTTGTTGTAGGGCGCGGAAAACTTGTCGGCTTCCGCAATGGCATCTTTCCAGGCTCGATCGAGTTGCTTGAGCTTCTGTTCGTCGCGGTTCACCGGCTTGTCGCGCTCGGCAAGATAGGCAGCGTAGGCCACTTCAACCTTTGCGAGAGCCGCTGTCTCGCCGGCGTAGTCGCGGGTGCCGATCTTGTCGGTGCCCTTGAACGCCATGTGTTCGAACATATGCGCCAGACCGGTCTTGGCCATGGGGTCCTGGACGGAGCCAGCATCTACGTGCGTAAAAAAGGAGAACACCGGAGCTTCCGGGCGCTCGCAGATAATCACAGTCAGACCATTGGCGAGTTTTTTCGTCGTGATGCGCTTCTCGAACGAGGCCACGTCCTGGCTGAATGCAAGAGATGAAAAACAAAATACAGTGGCGATCAAGAGGACTCTGCGGAACTTCATTCCACCTCCAGCGGCTGGAAATCCCTGAAATTCGAAGGTACTTGCGGGCGCAAGAAATTGTCAAACCGGGCCCTGGATTGTGAGACGCGGGAAGCAGAGTCGCGTTAGCGTGGCTCAACACAGGATACAAACGCAACGGACTAGAGCGTGCGCATTGCGGCCGACACGTATTCGCGCGTTTCGGGGAACGGGATCGATTCCACAAACTCCCGAGTGTCCCTCAGCATTTATCGGGAGCGCCCCTCCAGAACCTCTTTCAGGTTACACTTTCCGTGCAGGATGGCGACCACTTGCAACGGAATAGTTTCAGGACGGTAGACGATAACATAGTTGGGAAACTTTGTGACAGTCCAGAACCGCACCGGCAGCGTCATGATGTCCTGCCGCTTGGTTCCCATGCGCGGATGCCTTGCCAGCCGGCGACAGGTGGCGAGAATCTCCATCTCGACTCGTTCTCGGCGGCGTCCCGGTTATCTTCCGCGATGATCCACCAAATGACATCAAGGTCGTCGGTGGCCAGCGGGGTTAGTTGAAACGACGCATTCAGCCTCGCTGCTTCAGCCGCCCGGCCCGCCGTTGCCGCAATATCTTTATTGCCGCATCCCCGTCGATCAATTCACCACGCTCGGCTTGCTCAAAGCCCGCCGCGATGTGGGCGGCTACTTCCTCGCGTTGCCCGAGCATCCAGTCCTCAAGATCGAGTTGCTCGCGGATGATCTCGAACGCCTGATCGAGGACTTCACCTGGGTTCTGGTACGCCTCCGACTGGACGGCCGATCACGCGTTGCTGCTCGGGCTTCAGATCAATCGTCATGGGTACCCTCTTCCCGGCAATCTATGAACAATTGTAGCGATTTGCCTGGCGTGGTCAAACGCGAAAAAACGAGGCAAACTTACTCAAAAAAAATCCACTTCAACTGATAACTGAAACCTGACAGCCGATCTCCTTATGGCGTTCCGTACAACCGCTGATACACGGTCTCATTACGCAAGATGGCCTGCACGTACTCGCGCGTCTCGGTGAACGGGATGGATTCCACGAACTCCTGCGCATCCCGAAAATGTCCTTGTTCCAGCCAGTCACCCACGCGATCCGAGCCGGCGTTGTAGGCGGCGAGGGCGTATTCGAGCTGGCCCCCGTACTTGTCGACCATCGACTTGAAGTAACGCGTTCCCAGCTGCATGTTCACTGCGGGCGTGAACAGCTGGCTCGGGTTGTAACCTTTCAGCTTGATTTCTTTCGCAACATGCTTCCCCACCGAGGGGAGTAGCTGCATGAGTCCCACAGCATTCGCGCGTGACACAGCCATGGGGTTGAATTCCGATTCCTGCCGGATCAGTGATGCCACCAGGTAGGGATCGAGTCCGTTCAGCTGTGAGTATTTGCGCAGGTCGGTCCAGTACGGCTTGGGAAACAGGCCGTCCCAATAGGTGCGCGGGAGTTCCGGAAGATCGACGGCGAAATAATTCGGTTTGGCCCGCTTCAGGACCTGGATCGCCCGATCGTACTGTCCGCCGTCGTGATAGATGCGCACCATTTCCGACAGCGCCCAGGAGCCGCCCTCTTCACTGGAGGCAGCTTGCAACTCACGCATCGCGAGGTCCGCCAATGCGCCGTTCGAGAGCAGGCGTGCCCTTTGCAGGCGCAGGTTGTCCTCTGGAGGCTCGCTGTCGGCGACCTTGTCTTTCACTGAAAGAGGCGGAACACGATCCAGCAGGAGGTAGTGGGTGGTGTCTTCGCCCTCAGCCTTGATGTTCTTTAGCCTTTGCCGAGCCAATTCCGCGTAGTAGTAGTTGCGAAAGCGCGAGGAAAGCTTTTGATAATATGCCCGCGCCATCATGGAAGCGCCCTCTTCTTCGGCGAGCCGGGCCCGCCAGTAAAGCGCAGGCGGGACCTCGTTGGAGTCCGGATAGAGCACGATCTGGTCGTCGAAGCCCTTACGTGCTCCTTCTGTGCGGCCTTGCCGGAAACTCAGCCAGGCCGTCTTCCAGTGCGCATAGCTGGCGCGGGCTCCGTTCGGGAACCGTTGCTGTAGTTCGCGGAAGTGCTCAATGGCGCGATCATAATCCCGCTTCAGCAAGTACATGTTCGCAGCCGAGAGTAAAGCCTGCTCCAGCCACGGACTCGTGGGGCCGAACTCACGCAACTGGACAAGCGTCCGCTGCACAGCTTCGTCATCATTAGTCGAGCGCGCGGTCTCATTGAACAGGTACAGCCGCTGCGCCTCGGCATCGCCCGTTTGCGGTCCCATCGACGTCAGAATCTGCCGGGCATCGCGGCTGCGGTCACTCTTGAGCAGCGCGTTGGCGAGAGCGAGCTGTACCATCGGCCGGTCCATCGCAGCCACTTGATCAAGAAGATCGCGGTATTCGCTCGCGGCATCGCTGTAGTGCCGGGCTTTAAAGAGAAGGTCGGTACGCGTACGACGCTCCCCCAGGCTGCCTGAGATCTTCAGCTTGCGCAACTCAGCCCCGGCGGCGTCCGCTTCGGGACTGACGGGCAGGTTGTAATAGACATTGCGAAAGGCAACAGCGGCCTTGTCGTCTTGACCCATCGCCTGGTAGGCGCGTCCGACAGCGAGTTCGATATCGCTTCGTACCGGCAAACGATCTGTTTCCAGCAGCGTTGCGGCCTCTTGCGCTCGACCGTCCTTCAGGAGGGAGTTCGCATAAACCAAGTGGACATCTCGGTGCAGCAGCGAATCCGGAAAACTGTTGTCGAAATCCGCCAGCGTGGAGAGGGCTTCCGCATTGCGTCCCGTCTCCAGGTAGGCCTCGCCGAGGTAGTAGGCAACGTAGTCGCCCAGTTCGCTGGCACCAGACTTGGAGCGGTTTAGCGGGTCAATAGCTTTGGCGTAGTCGTGATCAAGCGTATGGGCGTAGCCCAACACCAGCCATGCCAGCGCGCCTGCGTCCTCTTTCGCGTGCTGGCGCGCATATTTCTCAACTCCCGCGTAGGCCACCGGATTGCGGTCAGCAAGCAGTTGTTGGGCCATCGGTCGCAGGCTGGCCGAAGCAACAAACGCTCGCTTCACTCGCCGCACGCGAGGAGATGGCGCCTTCCGCCGTTTCACACTCGTGGTGGGCTTTTTCGCAGGCTTTTTCGACGGAGGGGATTTCTGTGCACTGGCAGGCGGTGTTTTCCGGGCGGGGTGAGTGGCTTGCGCTGTGCCGCCGTCAGGGTAAACAAGGGAGAGGACGAGACATCCAAGTACTAACGTGACGAACAAACTGCGCAATGGAACCCCTACCTAGTGCCGGAAATTCGCTCCCATGATGGAGACGTCGTCTTCTGCGAGACTTCGCACCAGTTCATGTTGAAAGTAATCGCCGGAGGCCGCAACCGTGTTGCCGTAACGCTTCTGGAACGTGCTGCGGCTTTTTTCGATCGCCTCTTTCAACCGATCATAGAGGTCTTTGTGCTTCCGGCCTTCGGCAACTCTCGCCTGGTTATAGAGCTTGACCTCATCCACCAGCAGCCGGGCAAACCGCTGGGCCTTGCGATGAATATCCTGATCTTCAGAAGAGAGGGCCCCGGAAGGCTCTGGTTCTGCCACCGTTGTCGGCGCCACCGGCACGACTTCTTCGGCTGCCCCCGGCTCATGTTCGGCCGCCACGGTCATGACAGGCGCAGAAGGCGCTACTTCCGCGGTCGCAGCCGCTGCCATGGCGTGACCGGGAGCGTGGGCCGCGAACGGATCGTTGAAAGCATGCGCCGCTTCGGCGCTTGCCATCGGACGGGTCTCGCCGCGGTCCGCAGTCGGTTCCTTGTGCGCCGTCTGTTTGCGCAGGGTGCTGACTTCCAGCCAGGCGCTGGTTGAGAGGACGAGAAGATCCAGTGATCCGGCATCCAGTTGTCTGTCTCCGTCGGTTCCGGCGTCAGCATAGACCAGAGCTGCGACCTTGTCTTTCAGGACGAGCGGCAGAAAACGCCCTTCGCCGTTGGCGGGAGTGCCAAAATCCTGCACGAAACGGGCGTCAAGATCGGCCGCCGGAGCACTCACGAACGCGCGATCACCGATCGCACGGACCACGGCCGGCGCTTTCACATCCAACACGAAATCCTTTACTGCATCGTTAGCCTTAAAACCGCGTCCCTGCCAGCCTGTGGCATTGCCACCCCGAACCACAAACAATGCCACCCTCGCGGCGTAGTGCGCACAGCCGTCGAGAAGGGCCTTTAAAATTTCTTTTTGCGACGTCCCCAGCTGGATTTCGGTGACGGCCCGCGCCAGATCAGCGGAATTCGCTCCTGCGGGCGCGGCTTCGGTCGCCGGCTGGGCCGCAATTTCTTCCATCACCCGGCGGACAATCTCGGTGCGCAGTTGGCCTGCGTGGTTCTCCAGAACCTGGGTGACCACCCGTTCTACTATGGGTTCCATCCAACCGCGATCCGTCATTCCTACTCCGGATGAGATTTATGAGGGCCGAACGCTGCTGCCTTCTAACCTCTGATTATAAGCCACTTGCAGGTATTTCCAGGACACCTTGGTACGTGTTCTCCCGGTGCCTAAGCCAACCCGAACCGCACGCTTCAATGGCTGCTCGTTACGCCGCAAAACATCCTGCCCGCAAAAAGAACTCTTACCCGGTACAATAGCACTCTGGCATTGTGCCATGCAGCCACTAAAATCTGCATCGAGTTACGAATGAGTGCCATCCAACCCAATATAAGCGAGCAGCCCGTCAGTGAAGAGCTACAACTGGTACGGGCGGCAAAGCAGGGCGACGACAAAGCGTTCGAAGAATTAGTTCGACGCTATGATCGCAATGTTTTTCGAATCGCACAGCACATTACGCAAAATCGCGAGGACGCGGAAGACGTAGTTCAGGATGCGTTCCTCAAAGCGTATGGAAATCTGAACCAGTTCCAGGAGCAGTCTAAGTTTTACACCTGGCTGGTGCGGATCGCAGTCAATGAAGCGCTGATGAAGTTGCGCCGGAGAAGGCCAGAACGCATGGTCTCTCTGGACGAAGAAGTAAAGACCGAGGATGACTCGGTTCCGCGCGAAGTTGCGGATTGGAGTCCCAATCCGGAGCAGATGTATAACCAGGCGGAATTGCGGGACATCTTGACTCGCACGATCCAAGGGCTGCCGCCGGGGTTTCGTACGGTGTTTGTGCTCCGGGATGTGGAGGGACTATCAACCGAAGAAACGGCACAGGCTTTAGAGCTGAGTATTCCGGCGGTAAAATCTCGGCTACTGCGGGCGCGCCTGCAGCTACGCGAGAGGCTCAGCCGGTACTTTCAGAAGCGAGCCAGCGGAGACGGCAACCAGTGAAGTGCACTGAATTCCTCAAGGAACTAACCAACTACCTCGACGGCGCCCTCGACGACCGCACCAAGTCCGATCTTGAGGATCACTTGGCATGGTGTCACAACTGTTACGTGGTCTGTGATACGACCCGCAAGACCATTGAAATCTACCGCGATTCAGAGCTCTATCCCCTGCCGGAAGACCTGCGAGGCCGCTTGCGCTCGGCCATCATGAGCAAGTGCGCGGCGAGTAAGAAGTCAGGTCCGCAGAACGCTTGATTCGCGCTGGTTTCCCGCTGTGTCCAAGCTCTTGATTCCGACCCACCTCCCCCCGCTCTGCTTTCGTTGGGTTTCTAACGAACCTTTTACGCTCTTTGGGAATCTAAGGTATTGAAGGTATTGGCCGGCACCGCGAGTAACTGGCGTGGGGATCGGCGAGTGGTAGGGAGGTTAGTCATGTTCGCCAAGCTGATGGATGCTATGTTCGGCTGCTGGCATTCTCGCTACAGTTTTCCAATGACTGTTCGCGCCGGATCGCGTCACAACCAGCCCGCCGCTCGCGTCGGCACCTATGTCGTGTGCCTTGATTGTGGCCAGGAACTCGCTTATGACTGGCACCAAATGCGCGTCATCAACGCGCGGCCGCGCGAAGCATCCCGTTCTCTGGTAACCAAAGAAGCAGCCTGAGATCAGACTTTCTCCTGGAAGCAGCCGCGAGTCTCTCGCGGCTTTTTTTTTGGATGGCGGCTTTTCTGGGATTGGCGTATCCCTGACCCGCAAGATTTTTGCGCACCTCCCTCGCCCCGGCGGCGGATAATAGAGACAGAGCCGAACCGCGGATCACCTTCGAAGGTCCTGACAACTTCCCTGCAAGCGGCTCGGCTTGGAGGTTCTATGCCTCTCTGCAAGCTCCGCGCATTCCTGGATCAAAACAACATCAAGTATCTGGTGATTTCCCACTCGGTGGCCTACACCGCCCAAGGGATCGCCGCCCTGGCTCACATCCCCGGTCAGGAACTGGCTAAGACTGTCATGGTGCTGGTGGAGGGACGCCTTGCCATGGCCGTAGTGCCCGCTTCCTACCGGGTAGATCTGTTCAAACTGAAAAAGTACCTGGGGGCCAAGACAGTGGAACTGGCCACCGAAACTGAATTCCGAGACCGCTTCCCCGATTGTGAAACCGGCGCCATGCCGCCCTTTGGCAATCTCTACGGCATGGACGTCTTCGCAGACGAGACTCTGACGCTCGACAAGGAGATCGCCTTCAATGCCGGCTCCCATCGGGAACTGCTACGGATGAGCTTTGCTGACTTTAGGGACTTGGTAAAACCAGCCCTCCTCGCGCTGGTGTCGGGCAAAGTTGGCGCTCGCGCGGCCTGAATCGCCCGCGGAAGTTGCTATCTCGCCCGCTGCGCGGGAACGGCGGCTGCGTTGGGAAAGTTCTCTGCATTTTTCACACAAACTTTACAAATCACTGTGTTAGATTTGCCCTTCTCAGGTCAATTCGACTTTCTGGAGGCAAATGAATTGGGCAAGGACATGGTCCCCAAGCGGATCTTTTTCACCAAAGGCGTGGGAAAGCACCGCGAGCGGCTGACGTCTTTTGAGCTCGCCCTGCGCGACGCGGGCATAGCCGCGCAAAACCTGGTGCGTGTCTCTTCGATTTTTCCGCCAAACTGCAAACTGGTTCCGCGCTCCCAGGGTCTGAAGTATCTGCACCCGGGTGAAGTAGTCTTCGCGGTGGTCGCTGAAAATTCCACTCACGAACCGCACCGTCTGCTCGCCTCTTCGATCGGCGTAGCTATCCCCGCCGACCGCAACACCTACGGCTACCTGAGCGAGCACCACTCGTTCGGCGAAACCGAAGACTCCGCCGGAGACTACGCCGAAGAACTCGCCGCCGAAATGCTGGCGACGACCCTCAACGTCGAGTTCGATTCCGACCGCTCCTGGGACGAGAAGAAAGAGATCTACCGCATCTCGAACAAAATCGTCCGCACCGCCAACGTGACCCAGTCAGCCGTGGGCGACAAACGCGGCCTCTGGACCACGGTGATCGCCTCGGCGGTGCTGATCTTCGACTAAGTTCGCCCGGGCGATTTTCGATAAAACTTCTGAGTAGAGACGCGGCGTGCCGCGTCTCTTTTGTTTGGACCCGGCTCCTTGCCCACGCCAATCCACGCGTGCTATGACTGCTGTCCAAATAGGTCTTGAAACACCACGCCCCTGAAACACGCTGTAAACACTGGTGCGTTATCGCCACGGCACCGTGGTGTTATGTCATCCCGCACTCTGTTGAGACTGCAGGACACTGCCCAGACATTTTTCATTGTCTAGTGACTCCACAATCTCGTAGCTTCCGCACAGTTGACCTATGATTTTCGGTTTACTCACAGATGTCTCTGCATGACAAATCCTTGACTTCCCCCGCAAAGCGCTGATGGTCCTTGCTTTGCCTTTTCATTCACCGCAAGTTCGCGGCCCCGTACGCGCCGTTCCTAACAAAAACAGGGCGGACGTAAATGTCAAACCTAGGAGGATGTTATGAGAGAGACAGCAGCTCGAAGCTGGCGCTTGGCCGGCTTTTTGGGCGTCCTGATCGTGCTTTTACTGGCGGGTACAGCACCGGCACAAACCGATCTTGGTCAGATCAGCGGAAAGGTTCTGGATCCGAAAGAGGCGGTTGTGATTGACGCTCAGGTCACAGTCACAAACCTTGCGACTTCAGCGAAGCAAACGACGGTGACGAACGGCGAAGGCTTGTTCACGATCGGCAATGTCCGCGTCGGCGAATATGACATCGCGGTAGAAAAGGATGGCTTCAAGAAGTCCGTGCAGCGAGTAAAAGTCGAAGTTGCGCAGCGCCTCAATTTGCCGGTCACGCTACAACTCGGCGGGACAAGTGAAACCGTCGAGGTCACTGCCACCAATACTGAGACCATCAACACAATTTCGGCCGAGGTTTCCCACGAAATCACTTCCAATGAGATCACAAACCTGCCTCTACTCACACGGAATCCGTATGCCCTCATGGAACTCGCGCCCGGATCGGTGAACTCCAACGTCGCGACCGGCGACTATGCCAATGGCCTTGGCATTTCGAACTCCGGCTCGCGCGGACGTTCCATCAACTTTCTGCTCGATGGTTCGGAAAACAATGATAACTTCGCGACCGGTCCCAGCACGCTCGTGCCAGTGGACGCCATTCAGGAATTCAAGCTGCAAACCAATAACATGACTGCGGAGTTCGGCCGCAACGCCCTGCAGGCAAATGTCGCCACGAAGTCCGGAAGCAACAATTTCCACGGCTCGCTCTCTGAGTTCTATCGCGGATCAGCACTCTCCAGTCAGCCGGTGGAGGAAAAGAGCCAGGGCCTTCCGAAGGGAAGGTTTGTCCGGAACGTCTTCGGAGCGGCAGTCGGCGGTCCAGTCGTCAAAGACAAGACATTCTTCTATACGGCGTTCGAAGGAACCAGAGTTCGCGGCAACTCGAAAGACTTTTTCTACGTCCCTACCGATCAATTCACTGCCAACGCATCGACCAACATGAACGACTACCTGAATGCCTCCGGGCCGATCGATGCCACCGCTCTGCCCGAAGTGATTACGGCGGGCGACTTGAATGCTCTGGATGGCATAACCCTGGTGACTTCCGGCACAAACAATCCGATTCCCGCCGACACCGTGCTCTTCCAGCACGTATTCACCAACGTCCCGATCGACGGTGGTGGCGGCCCCCCGCAAAACACCTGGTCCTTCTTCGCACGGGGCGATCATCAGATTTCCGAGCGGACTAGTCTGGCCCTGCGCTATGCCTGGTACCGGCAGGAATTGTTTCCAGGCTTCACATCGGACAGTCCCTACTCCGATTTCCGCACAGGACAATCTTTCCGCAGTCAGAACGCCACCATCACGCTCACCCACTCCTTCACTTCGCGGCTGTTCAACGAGAGCCGCTTCACGTATAGCCGCACTACTCCTAATGCGCCACTAGGCAAGGCCTCGCCGAACGTGGCTTGTTTCCTGTATGGGAACACCACGGCCTTCGGCGATCCGATCGTCTTTGGCGGATACTTGCCGCGCAGCTGCGCCGGTAATTCACTGCCCGCGGGCGGACCTCAGAACACGCTCGCTGGATACACCGGCTTCACCTACTCTCGTGGTCGCAACACCTGGAAGTTCGGAGGTCATCTCCGCTTCCTGCGTGACAACCATACATTCGGGGCGTTTGAAAACGGATTTGGTTTAGGCGGCACCATGCAGTCTATGCTGGACGGAATCACCGATGCGGACTTCCGTGTCGCCTTCAATCCTCATGGGGTGCTTCCACACGAGGTGTACGACCCGGCAGTGAACGGGCGAATCGAACCGCCCAGCTTCACGCGCCACTACCGTTACAACGAGTTTTCCTGGTACGCAGAAGACTCGCTCAAGTTGCTCCCACGGCTCACCCTTACTGCCGGTCTCCGTTGGGAATATTTCGGCGTCCTGCACAGCCCCGATGGCGAGAAAAATCTGGACGGGAACTTCTATCTTGGCAACACGGGAAGCATCTTCCAGCGCATCGCTGACGGGGCGTTCCGCCAAACAGATCAGTTCTTCAACCAGGACTTCAACAACTTCGCGCCGCGCGTGGCCGTGGCTTGGGATGTTACGGGAAATTCGAGCACGGTATTTCGAGCCGGATACGGCGTCTTCTATGATGCCAACTTCGGCAACGCTCTGTTCAACGTAATTCAGAACCCGCCCGCTTATGCCGTCGTTCAAGCGCCCGGCGGACACATCTTCCCGAACCAGTACGATACCCTCTCGGATGTCCTGGGAGGCGGTGCATTCACCTACAACAGCTCGGCGCGCGCGCTCGACAAGGACATCGTGACCGCCTACAACCAGCAATGGAACGCCACCCTTGAGCACGACCTGCTTGGCAAGGGCGTTCTGGTTTCGCTCGCCTACGTAGGAGCGAAAGGAGACAAGCTCTACTCCCTGAACAATCTCAACCAACGAGGCTCGTGCCTTGTTCTCGATAGCTGCGGCGGCAACCCGTTTGCGCGGCTGAATACCGGCATTACGGGCATGAACCGGCGCGGGAATGAAGCGTTCTCGCGCTACCACTCGATGCAGTTCCAGGTGCGGACCCGCCAGATTGCCAACACTGGCCTGGCTCTCAATGCCAATTACACCTGGGCGCACTCCATTGACAACGCAACTTCGTTCTTCAACGATTCTGCGTTTGACTTCAATGGTAACTTCGGCTTCGGCAATCCTTACAATCCGGCTGCGGACAAGGCCAGCTCCGACAATGACATCCGCCACCGGCTGGCCCTCAACTACTCCTGGGAAATTCCCTGGCTGCGCTCTCTAAAAGGCTCGTCAGGGGCGGCGTTCGGGGGATGGTCGCTAAGCGGCGTGCTCACGGCTCAGACCGGTGGCGCCTTCAGCGTTTACGAAAACCCTGGAGTATTCAACGATCAGTGCAGCGCCAGCGTCGCCAATATCTGCTTCCCCGTACAGCAGGGCGCGTTGCCCCATATGGACGGCAAGACTCCCGCGGGACCAAATCGGACGGTCCTGTATGGAAACCTGTACGATCCCCTCAATCCGAATTCAACACTAACGGACCTTGGCACTTTCTGTGCAGGCGCCCCAGATCCCGGCGTCTGCTCTCAGCAGCTCTACTTCAACCAGCCCGCAGGGCTGTTCCTGCCCCGCAATTCGTTCCGGACACCCGGCTACTGGAACTTCGATGCCGCAATTCTGAAGAATTTCAAGCTCCCCTGGGAGAGTACGAGCCTTCAATTCCGCGCCGAGTTCTTCAACCTGTTCAATCACTCCAACCTCTACGCCGACCCCAACAGCAATTTGCTGGCTGCGGGCGAGGTAGAAGCGAGGCGCGGAGTTCCGCCCAGCCACGAGCTTTACGGAACGCCCTTTGACCGTCGGAACATTCAGCTCGGCCTGCGGTTGATGTTCTAATCGCAGCCTGGCCCTTAACGAGAACGGGGAGCCGCGAGGCTCCCCCATTTTTCGCTCTCAATTCCTGGATTCTTATTTCCGGGCAGCAGACTTCGTTGAAGTGCCAGTCTTGTTTCCTTCTTTGCCCAGCCTCTCCAGCACGGCCGCCACAATCAACGGCAATCCGACCGTCGCGTCCACGAACACCTCCCCAAACTTTCCACCCTCTGCTGGAGGCACAAACTTCCCCCACGACACAGCCTCGCTGTACGGACTGCCCGACAGCCCTCCCCAGTACACCGGCTCCGGACAGATGCGCAGGCCATAATGGTAGCGCTTGAGTGGCAGGTCTTCCCCGCCCCGCCGATGGCGCAACTCGATGAACGGGCCGAACTGCTGCGACCAGTTGCGCGGCACTCCGCCTCCAATCGTGAAAATTCCCAGGCGTTTTTGCTTGAGCAACGTCGCCGCAAAATATTCCAGATCCTCAAACGGATCGAATCGAAACCGCGGTTTGCCTTCTTTGTCGCGCTCGCGGTTTGTCAGTGCGTAGTCCAAACCGAGTTCGGAATCCGAGAATGCCGGCACGAATACTGGCACGTTCTGCTCGTATGCAGACTTCAGTATTCCGCGCTGTCCTTTCGCATACTTGGCCAGGTGCGCGCCGATGGCCCGGTTCAGCTTGTGGGAACACATCACTTCCTTCGCGTCCCAGCCCGCAAACACCGCGCCCATAACGCGTTCTACGTCGTCGAGGTTCTGCTCGGGCTCGAGCGTGTCGTAGACGCGGTTGTATCCCGCCTCGTAAAGTTCTTCATCGCTCAATTCCGGATTATGCCGGAAGTGGGCGCGCCCGGTAGCCTCGACCAGGCCATGCGCCATCAGCGCGCCCGTCGAGACGATCGCGTTCACGATTCCCCGATCGATCAGCTCCGCGATGATCAGACCCTGCTTGGCAACGGTCATGGCGCCGGCCAGGGTCATCACCACGAAACAGTCCTGATCGCGAGCCATCGCTTCTAACACGTCGGCAGCTTCGCCGAGCTGGCGTCCGGTAAAGGCCGTCTTGGCCATGGCGCTCACCAGGTCGTCCACAGAGTGAATTTTCCTCGGATCGAGTGGCTCCAGAGGAATCAGCCGGTCCTGCACTGGATCATGCAGCTTGCGGTCGATCCCCGCGCCTTCTTGATGATTGCCGTGCTTCGAGTCGTTTTTATGTTTCAAGAATCAAACCTCCGGAGCAATGAATGAAAAGTTGATGGAAGAAACAATTTACTAGAAGCGAGCGCTGCTGGGCGACTCTTCCGTCGCAGATGTTGAGACATGCACGTTCGGCATGCTCCGCTTTGGTATTCTAAGACTCTAGAGTACATCTGTAGCGACGCGGCGTGCCGCGTCTTCGATAGTTCCATTAGGAGATTCTTGCCCGATAAATTTACCGTCGCTCTCGTGCAGATGTGGTGCGGCCCTGAGCCCGCGGACAACTTGCCTAAGGCTCTCGATCGCGTTGCCGATGCGGCCAAGCGCGGTGCCCACGTCGTCTGCCTGCCTGAACTCTTCCAGACGCAATACTTCTGCCAGCGCGAGGATGCAGCGTTGTTCGATCTCGCCGAACCAATCCCCGGTCCAGCAACAGAAAAACTCGCCGCTGCCGCGCGCCAAAATAAAGTTGTGCTGGTGGCCTCGCTCTTCGAAAAGCGCGCGCCGGGCGTTTATCACAACACCGCTGCCATCTTCGATTCTGACGGCGCGTTGCGGGGAATCTACCGCAAAATGCATATCCCCGACGACCCCCTCTACTACGAAAAGTTTTATTTCACTCCCGGCGATCTCGGATTCAAGGCCTTCGATACCGCGGCGGGAAGGCTCGGCACACTGGTGTGTTGGGATCAGTGGTATCCCGAGGGCGCACGACTCACCGCGCTGCAAGGGGCGAGCATTCTCTTCTATCCAACCGCCATTGGGTGGCATCCCGCGGAGAAGGCCGAGTTTGGCGTTGCGCAGCACGACGCCTGGCGCACCATCCAGCGCGCGCACGCCATTGCCAACGGGGTGTATGTCGGTATCGTGAACCGCGTCGGATTCGAGACGGGCAACATCCGCGGCAAATCTGCACCCGGCAAGGGACTCGAGTTTTGGGGAGCTTCGTTCTTCTGCGATCCGTTCGGTCGAGTGCTGGCAGAAGCATCGCATGACAAAGAAGAAATCCTGCTTGGCGAAGTTGACTTGCGCCATCTGGAAGAGATTCGCCGCAATTGGCCCTTCCTGCGCGATCGCCGCATCGACGCCTACGCTCCCATCACCAGCCGCCTGCTTGACGGGAAATGACCGACCGAGAATAACTGACGAAAGATGACCCAACGCTCTCGTAAGCCGATTCTCCCGGGTGCAGCCGGATACCGCATGCCGGCCGAGTGGGAGCCGCATGAATCCACCTGGCTCGCCTGGCCCCATTTCCGCGACGACTGGCCGGGAAAGTTTGAGCCCATCCAATGGGTGTATGCCGAGATCATTCGCAACCTGGCGCGGCATGAGTGTGTCGATCTGATCGTGAATGGCGCCGAGTCCGAGCGCCGCGACCGGGCTGTGTTAGAAAAGGCCGACGCACTTTCCGACAATGTTCGCTTCCATCTCTGGCGGACCGATCGTGTCTGGACTCGAGACTCCGGTTGCATTTTCCTGAAACGCACCGCCGAGAGCGGGGCCAACGATCTGGTCGCTTTGAACTTCGAGTTCAACGCCTGGGCTAAGTATCCGAATTACAAGTTCGACGGCAAACTCGGAGCGCGCATGGCGAAAGCCGCCGGAACGCGCGCAGTCCAGCCGTTTTCCGGCGATCATCGCGTGGTGCTCGAAGGCGGCTCCATCGACGTCAACGGCTGCGGAACTCTGCTAACTACGGAAGAGTGCCTGCTTTCCACGACCCAGCAACGCAATCCGCCCATGGACCGCATGGCCTATGAGCAGATGTTCGCCGACTACTTCGGAGTGCAGTCGGTGATCTGGCTGGGCGACGGCATCGCCGGCGACGACACGCACGGTCACGTGGACGACATCACGCGCTTCGTCGCTCCTGACAAAGTGGTGACGATGATTGAGCCTAATGCGCAGGACGAAAACTACGCGACGCTCCAGGAAAACCTTGGCCGTCTGAAAGCTGCGCGCACTCCCGACGGACGCAAACTCGAGATTGTCGAGATCCCAATGCCGCGTCCGGTTATCTTCGAAGGCCGCCGTCTGCCTGCTAGCTACGCCAACTTCTACATTGCGGATGGCGCGGTGTTGGTACCGGTATTTAATGATCCGAACGACCGCGTGGCGCTGAACACATTGTCGGAGCTCTTCCCTACGGGGGAGATCATCCCGATTTATTCTGGGGATCTGATCTGGGGATTCGGCGCGCTGCACTGCATGACGCAACAACAGCCAGTAATCAGTAGTCAATAACAGTTGACCCGATTTCATCGTTGGCCCGGGAGAATGGTCTCGACACTGTGGTAAACCGCCTGTCTATAACAACTACCCACTACAATCGTTCTGGAAACCGTTTTCGTCCGGGCCGCGCCTACTATGATAAAAAAGCGATCGTCGCTGTTTCCCCAGTGAACCGACCCGGACGCACGGGAGGCCAAAAATGATTGTGCGCGCCAAGATAGCGCTTGGGCTGTCGTTGTTTTCAACTGCTGGCGTTCTGCCAGACAGACTCACACCCGATCATTTTCAATTTTCCATCAGCTCCGGTGAAGATGAGTGAAGCTGGAAAGAGTGGCTTTACTGTTGCCAATTCCACTCGAAAAACGATCAACACTATTTCGTTCGCCGGTGTTGTCGCTAGTCCGGATTCAAAGCGCGTCATCCTCGTGTTCAAGCCTTATCCCCTGAGAGTTGATCCCAGTGACAGCACGACCGAACTATCAACCGGAAGATTTTGGCAAAGGGATTCGTGCGAAACAAGGCACGGCCAATTAACAATTACAGTCGTTTCGTTTTCTGATGGTGGCCGATGGGAAACACAGAACTCTCCAAGATGAGGGCAGTACGATCGTTGGCGACTACTGGCCCCTGCCCCCTTCATTTACACTCTACCCGTGAACGCCGAAACCATTGCCGTGGGCTCGGAGATGCTCACGCCCCACCGCCAGGACACCAACTCTCTCTACCTCACCGGGAAATTGAACGAGTTGGGAGTCGAAGTACACTTCAAGAGCGTTGTCGGCGACAACAGTGACGATCTCACCGCTGCGGCAAAAGTCGCCATGCGGCGTTCCGACATCATCATTCTCATCGGGGGACTCGGTCCCACCGAGGATGACCTGACGCGCGAAGCCGTCGCCGAGGCGCTGGGCCTGAAACTGCAACGGGACCCCGACATACTGGCCAAACTGGAAGAGCGTTTTGCCAAACGCGGAATGAAGATGTCCGCCAACAATGCCAAGCAGGCTGATGTCCTGACCAGCGCCATCGTGCTCCCCAACCCGAACGGATCCGCCCCCGGACAGTGGATCAGCGGCAAGTACGACGGCAAGGAACGCGTCCTGATCCTGCTTCCCGGACCGCCGAATGAACTCAAGGGGCTCTTCGAAGGTGAATGTGTTCCGCGGCTCCGGACGAGAGTTCCGTCTCAGCACATTGCGATCCGAGAGCTGAGGATTGCCCTCATGCCGGAATCCCAAGTGGACGCCCGCCTCGCACCCATCTACAAAACATTCTCCGACGTGCAGACGACGATTCTCGCGGGCGCCGGTGAGATTCAATTGCATTTGCGCTGCCGCAAGGAATCGCAGGCCGACGCAGAAGCACGCGTCGAGGAACTGGTGGAGAAGATCGACGAGGAAATGGGCGACGCCATTTTTTCGCGC
This sequence comes from Acidobacteriota bacterium, assembly GCA_046727255.1. Lineage (GTDB taxonomy): Bacteria > Acidobacteriota > Terriglobia > Terriglobales > Acidobacteriaceae > Acidiflorens. The sequence continues at coordinate 24,956 of JBKPCG010000115.1, forward strand.
AAGGGAGAAAGCCTGGAGCAAATTGTGAGTTATCTGCTGCAGATGCGAGGTCTAACCTTGGCTGTCGCCGAGTCCTGCACGGGCGGACTGCTTGCCCAACGCATCACTGCCCGGAGCGGAAGCTCGCGTTATTTTCTGGGCGGCGCGGTCGTCTATTCGAACGAACTGAAAACGCAATTTGCCAGTGTCCCCAAGACGCTGATCAAACAGCACGGCGCGGTAAGCCGCGAAGTAGCCAAGGCATTGGCCGAAGGCATCCGGCAGCGGTGCGTATCGAGTTTCGGAGTTGGAATCACGGGCGTGGCCGGTCCCACCGGAGGCACCGAGCAGAAGCCGGTCGGCCTGGTGTACGTCGCACTCGCCGGCGAAGAAGGTACACAGGTCGTGGAACGCAACTTTCATGGCGACCGCAAGCGCATCCGCTGGTTTGCCACGCAGCAGGCGCTGGAGATGATCCGGCGCGCGTTGCTCTAAGTTGCACTCTCGGACATCACGGGTATCGGGACGATCGTGTCGTGCGGCCATCCACTTAGTAATATCGCCGTGGAACAGTCGGGGGTATGATCGGCATGATCCGGTCGAGGGTATGTCATATGGCTGTCCAGCAACCTGAACCGCGCGTTACAGTAGACCTGCCCGTGCGGGTTTGGGGAATGACTGCCGAGGGGCGCCCGTTTTCTCAGCATGCGCGTGCTCAGAACATCAGCTCCGAAGGCGCGCTGCTCTCCGGTGTCGAAAATGAACTGAAGGTGGGCGACGTCATCGGAGTGCAGTGCGACGACAAGAAAACACGCTGCACCGTGATCTGGGTGATGAACACCGGGCTCATTAAGAAAAATCAGGTGGGAGTAAAGCTTCTCCCCGATCAGGAATGCCCCTGGAAGACCTACCTGCCGATCCAGGGGGCAACCGTGTCCGTGCTTCCTAGCAACCGCCGGCGTTGGCCCCGGCACAAGATCTCATTTCCACTTGAGCTGCGGGACGAGCGAGTTAACACGCCCATGCGGATCAACGCCACGGACGTGAGCGGCAATGGGTGCTACGTGGAAACTATCCTGCCATTGCCCATCGGAACATCGTTGCGCGTGGACTTTTACCTGGAGAATCAACACATCAAAATCACGGCGGTGATTCGGACCTGCGACCCCGGAGTGGGCAATGGGATCGAATTTACCGGCATGCCCCTCGAAGGCAAACAGCAATTCCAGGCGTACCTGGATAGTATTGATCCCCAGATGGGAATTTCCGCGCCCAAGCCTGCCGAATAAAGCTATGGATTTTATCCGGAATGCGCCGCGTAACGGGCCAGCACGATCGCCCGAATCAGGCCGCCCACGGTGAATTCGCGGGCTTCGATCGCCACCGGCAACTGCAATTCTCGCAGCGTGGAAGAGGTCACCGGCCCAATCGAGGCAAACTCTACATCCTTGAGCAAGCGTGTCCGACCTGTTCCCAGCAACTCAGCAAAATTTCGCGCCGTTGAAGAGCTGGTGAACGTGACCAGATGTGGACGGCGAGTTGAGTCCTTCATCAACGAGTGCAAGCGTTCTTGCGATTTTTTCGGAATCACAGTCTCATAGGCCTCGACGACGTCCACTTCGGCGCCAGCCGCGCGCAATTCTTCCGGGATTACGTCGCGCGCCACTCTTGCGCGCACCAACAGCACGCGCTTGCCGCTAACCTTGTCACGCAAACCCTCCACCACAGACTCAGCCACGTATTCTTCCGGAACCATCTTGACCTTCAGGCCGCTCATTATCAGCGCCCGCTTGGTGGCCGGGCCAATAGCGGCGATCTGGAGATGCTCGAAATGCCGCCGCGTGAGACGGAACTTCCTCCGGCGCTCCCACATCGCTTCGACGCCATTGACACTGGTGAGGATCAGCCAGTCGTATCTCTTCAAATTCTTGAGCGCCTCGTCGAGCGGCTGAAACGACCGCGGCTTGCGAATCTCGATGAACGGGATCTCGACCACGCTCGCGCCCAGACTACGAAGCCCCGCGGACAAGCCGCTAGCCTGGTGGCGAGCACGACCGACCAGAATTCGTGTGCCGGTAAGGGGATGGACTTCGTTGGGCGTGCGCATGAAAGCAGGTTTCAGGTCTCAGGTCTCAGGTCTCAGGTCTCAGGAAATGCAAAGGCCGATCGCATGCAACGTCAAGGCACTTGTGTAGAGACGCGGCGTGCCGCGTCTCTTTGTTCCCCCGCCGCGCTTCCTGACACCTGAGACCCAAACCTGACCCCTGCTTTACGGTTGTTGCGGTAAAGCGAAACCGGCTCCGTAAACCTCTTCGAGTATCGCATCTCCGCCGCGGCGGAGCAGCGTTTCGCCTACTTCATTACCCAACCGCACGGGATCGTCCCCTACGCGGGTTTCGCGCAGAACTCTCGTTCCGTCGGGATGTGCAACCAGCGCATCCAGGCGAATGCGGCCGTTTTGAACTTCGGCGAGAGCACCGATTGGGACCTGGCAACCGCCTCCCAGTTTGCTGAGCAGGGCGCGCTCGCAAGTGGCAGTGGCGCGCGCGGCGGCATCATCGAGAAAGGCGATCTGGCTGCGCGTGGCTGCATCGCCGTGGCGAATCTCAATTCCCAGTGCTCCCTGACCCGCTGCCGGCGTCATCACATCGACGGGAATCACTTGGCGGACGAACAGTGTCTTGCCTAAGCGATTCAAACCTGCGGCCGCCAGAATAATCGCGTCGTAGTCGCCGGACTCCAGCTTTCGCAGACGCGTGTCCACATTGCCGCGCAGTGGATGAATGTGCAAATCGGGACGGACCGCCATCAGCTGAGCCTGCCGCCGCAGACTGCTGGTGCCGACATTGGCCCCTTGCGGCAAGGCATCGATAGTCGCGAACTTCACTGAACAGAAAACGTCGTGAGGATCTTCACGCTGAGTTATGGCGGCAATTTCAAAATCAATCGCCAGCTCGGTCGGTAAATCCTTCAGGCTGTGGACGGCGAGATCTACCCGATTCTCAGCCAGCGCCTCTTCGATTTCCTTCGTGAACATGCCCTTGGTTCCAACCTTGGCGAGCGCGACGTCCGTGATCTTGTCGCCAGTGGTCTTGATGATCTCCAGGCCGACCGTGTGACCCTGTGCGCGGAGCAAATTGGAAATATGGTTTGCTTGCCAAAGCGCCAGTTGGGAGCCGCGGGAGCCAATCCGAATGCGAGCCATCAGCGGGACGCTCCCGGATCCGCGCCGCCCGATTTGGAGGCCGCCGCGCGCTTCTCCTCATCCTCGAGGTTGAACAAACGGCGCACCAGTTCGACGACCGTGGTGGCCTCCTGGTCGCGGGCGGCTGTTTTCAGTGCGCTGATGGGAGTGTGCATGATCTTGTTGATGATGCCGCGAGTAAGCGCTTCGACCGCCAGTTCCTGCTCCGATGACATCGTCCCCAGCTGTCCGCGAACCCGATCAATCTCCGCTTGCCGAATGGTTTCGAGATGGTCGTGCAACGACACGATGGTGGGGACGACATCGAGGGTTTGCAGGCGAGCCTGAAACTTTTGGACTTCGCCATTGACGATCGCTTCGGCTTTCTCCGCTTCCTTTCTGCGATCAGCCACGTGCGTCGCGACCGCCTGCTGCAAGTCGTCGATGTCATAGACGAAAATACCGTCGAGCCGGTTCATTTCTGGATCAACATCGCGGGGTACCGCGATGTCGATGAAGAACATGGGCCGGTTTCTGCGGCGAGCCAGGAACTGTTCGCCGTGCTCGCGCCGGAAGATGAAGTGGGGCGAGCCGGTTGAAGTAATCACGATGTCGGCGCGCTCGCATGTCTCATAGAGCCGGCTGAACTCGACCGCCTGCCCCTTGAACTTATGCGCCAGCCCGATGGCCCGGTCGTAGGTGCGATTGGCGACGAAGATTGCCTCCGCGCCATGGGCGAGCAGGTGGCGCGCCGCCAGTTCGCTCATCTTGCCTGCGCCCACCAGGTACACGCTCTTGCCTTTCAGGTTCCCGAATATCTTCTCGGCTAATTCGACTGCCACGGAGGCCACGGACACAGAAGACGAACCGACGGCGGTTTCGGTGCGCACGCGCTTGGCAACGGCAAAGGCACGAGTGAGCAACTGATCCAACTGTAAGCGCACCGCGCCGACCGCCCGGGCGGTGGCATAGGCCTCTTTGATTTGTCCCAGAATCTGCGGCTCGCCGACAATCATTGAGTCAAGACTGGAGGCCACGCGGAAGACGTGGCGAACTGCCGCATCCTCCCGAAACTCGTAGAGATGCGCTTCAAACTCGCCCATATCGACCGCGAAGTAATCACGCATGAAAGCCCGCAGGTCGCCGGAGCCGTTCTTCATGTTGGCGAGGAACTCCACGCGGTTACAGGTAGAAACGATCATGCCCTCGGCGACGTCAGGATGCTCGGCCAGCCTCTTGCACGCCTCGGGCAGCCGCGATTCCGGGATGGCCAACCGCTCGCGCACCTCAACCGGCGCGGTCTTGTGATTCACGCCGATGAGCTGAAATCTCATGAGGCAATAAACCTGTGCATCCCGCTGAAGTAGTTCGCCACCCAGGCCACAATCGCGGCGACGAAAGCCACGCTTGCCAGCAGAGCCGCGCGCCGTCCGCGCCATCCCGCGCTCAGCCGCATGTAAACCATGATCAGATACACCACCCACATCAGAACCGAAAGCAGAATCTTGGGATCCAGAAAATCGACCCGCCCATACGTCGACTCGGCAACCACCGAGCCCAGCACCAGCCCTAGAGTCATAAATGGGAAACCAAGCATGAGCGAACGGTATCCGATGTCGTCAATGACCTGGAGCGCCGGCAGCCGCGCAAACATTCCGGTTGAGTTTTTCGACTTCAGCGCTCGCTCCTGTAGCAGATACAACAAGCTGGCCCCGAAACTCAGGAACAGAGCTGCGTATCCGGTAAAGATCATCAGGATATGCGCCGCGAGCCAGCCCTGCTTCACAGCCACCGAAGTCAACACCAACGGCTGCTGGCCGGTGGCCGCGACGAATGTCAGCAGAAAGACAAGAGGAAAAACCACAATGCCGGGAGAGGTCGTCTTGTAAATCAGATAGACCAGCATGAAGATGACCATGATGAGGAAGGCGAGGAGCGACTCGGAATTGTGCACCGAAGCCAGGGTCAGTTGGCCAGCCTCGACAACCGCTTCCACCAGCGATACGAAGTGGAACACCATCCCCAGATAGGCGGCATGCAGCGCCAACTTGCTCAGGATTTCCGAGGTGCGGGTGAGCGCGACCAGCGCATAGAGCAAGCCCACGGCGTAACAGATGAGCGCCACTCGCAGCCAGATCAGAGTCATATGTCTTTCAGATTCCCCAGGTTAAGGATTCATCTCCACCCAGATGAAGTAATTATAGTGTGCAGGGGGAACGGGCCGCAGAGAAACGGGTGGCGTCACAAGGGACATGTGACCCTCTATTCAGGCAACGCCCAGCGAAGCCAGCGCCTCTTCCAAGGCGGCACTATCAATCTGTAACCGGCGTCCACGGGTGCCCACATCTTCGAGTTCGTCAAAGGCTCGAAAAAGACGCAGTTTAACGGCAGCATATTGCTCGGAGTCCTGGAGCACGCGACCATGAGACTGGTTCCAGCCCGCCACAACCTGCTGCGGAAGAAAAACGCTCACGGCGTAAGTAATCTTGCGGTCTGAAGTGACGTCGAAGATATATTCAGTGGCGGGATTTTCGGGCGACATGGCGGCGGCCGGACGCTGGCCAACGAAGTAGTACTGATACACATAACCTTGGGAGCCGGTGTATGTCTTCAAGCGGCGGATAGTCATGGCCGCCGGCCTCCGGCCGGCAAATGGGCCGGCGGGACGCCGGCGTTACCTGCTGCTGTTTCCGGGCGAGATCACCCTCCCATACTCACTGGCGCGCGCGATGCGATCGAACATGCGCCACGCGGCGGCCGAAATCCTAGTGATCGCTTCTTCTCCGTCGCGCTCACGGCGCAGGTAGGTGGTCATCACGCAGAGAATGTACGGCCTCTTCTCAACGAAGACCACACCCGAATCGTTGCGAACGCCCTCGAGGGCGCCCGGTTTGTCGGCGACTTTCAAATCCTCCGGAAGGTCGCGCGGGATCCAGCTGTCTTTGTGCGTCGCGAGGACTTTGAAAAAGTCGTCGGTCATTTCCTTGTTCAACACTCTGCCGCGATAGAGCGCTTCGAGGAGCGCCATCATCTCGACGGGCGTCGACACATTTTCCCTGCCCTCGGTCGCCGCTTTCAGGTCCATCATCTTACGCCGCAGGCGCGTGTGCGAGAGCCCGAGCGAATCCAGAAACGCGTTGACGTTCTCCATGCCGACGCGGTCAATCAGGACGTTCGTAGCGGAGTTGTCGCTGACCGCAACCATCATGGTCGCGAGATCGCGAAGGGTAATTTTCGTGACACCGGGCGTAAGGCCGCCCATGATGTCGCTGTCCTGGACCAGGTCAGAAGCGCTAACTGTATACATGTCCGTCAGTTTCAGCTTGCCCTGCTGCGCCTGCCGGTAGAGCTCCGCCAGCACGCAAATCTTGATCGAACTGGCTTGGGCAAAAACATCGGTCGCATGCAAAAGATACTTGTGACCGTCAGTAAGATCGAGGATGGCAACGCCCATGGCCCCATCGAGATTGCGGTCCACCTCGCCAATCGAACTCTCGAGCTTCTGCCATAGTGCCTGTTGCTTTTCCTGAGGGGACGGTGCGGTGACTTGCGCGGTTGCGACTCCGCTCGTCAGCAGACATACGAGCGCCAGGACGAAGGCGATGTTCGCTCTCAAGGTCATTGGGGTCAGATCTTCGCCTCTCGCAAGCGCTTGACGGCAGTCTCCGATGTAACTGGAGAATAATAGACCTCTTTGAACGTGTACGACTTCGCCTTGGACTCGAGCACAGGCAGAATCTCGATATGCCAGTGGTAGTCATCGTCGAGCGTCTTCCAATAGCCCAGGGTTTCCGATTGATGATGACTGTTGGGAGAAGTATGCAGCACGAGATGGAACGACTCGGTAATGCTGCGGATTCGCTTCAAAGTACGCCGTAGAAGAACGGCCAGATCGGTCAAGCTTCCGACCCGGGAAGTGCCGCTGCGTTCGAACGAAGCCTCGTGGCTGCGCGGCAGGATCCAGGTCTCGTACGGAACGCGCGGGGCATAAGGACCGAAGGCGGCATAATCACCGCGGATCTCCAGAATGCGCACTCCCTGGCGCTCTTCCTGCGCCAGGATGTCGCAGAACACGCAACGTTCTTTGTTGTCGTAATAATCGCGTGCGGCGCGAAGCTCGTACAGAACCCGCCGCGGCACAAAGGTAGTTGCCGTCAATTGCGAAGCGGGATGCTCGAATTCTTGTCCCGCACCGATGCCTTGATTCTTGAAGATGCTGACGTATTTGAAACGGCTGTCGCGCTTCAAATCCTGAATTCGCTGTGCCATCAAACGCAGGAACTGCTCTAATTCGGCGTCGCTGGCATTCCATAGGTGGCGATCGTGATGGGAGTTCTCGAGCAGAAGCTCGTGCGCGCCGACCGACCCCATGCGGTCATACAAACCGTCGCCCCGGCGACTGGGTTCGCCTTCGATCCGATAGATCGGCGCCGGGTGAACGATGGCGCGCGCTGACCATGGGCTGCCATCCGTGCCGGGCAGGGTTGCGATTACCTGGAGCTGCGCGGCCTCGCCGCAAAAGGAGCACGGTCCGGGGCGGGGAGTAGGCTCGGGGACATCGTCCCCGGTGATCACCCAGGACCGGGTGATCGGATCCTTGCGAAGTTCCATGGGTAAGGAGAACAAAACGCGACAGGCGAGTCAAATGGGATTTGTAATTTGGTAATTTGTAATTCGTAATTATTGCGTGTTGCGGGTGGCGGGCGGGAAATGATCGAGGCAAAGCGCGCGATTCTACATTCCCGGTGGAAATTCTTAATACGACCCCGCGCACATTGCAAATTACTGGATTACAAATTACAAATTAGCAATCATCGATTCCCTATGCCTGAGCCCTCCACGCCGCTGATGCGGCAATATGCCGCCATCAAGAAAGAGCATGCCAGCGCTCTGCTCTTGTTCCGGCTGGGGGATTTCTACGAACTCTTTTTTGATGATGCCGTGGTGGCTGCGCGCGAATTGCAGATCACGCTCACCTCGCGCAACAAAGAAAAGGGCATGGCCATCCCGATGTGCGGCGTGCCCTACCATGCCGCCGAAGGCTACATCGCAAAGCTCATCCGACGGGGATTCAAGGTCGCCATCTGTGAGCAGATGGAAGACCCTCGCCTGGCCAAGAAACTGGTCCGGCGCGAAGTTACGCGCGTGGTCACGCCTGGGACCGCGGCGGATTCCTCGCTGGGTTCTGAAGAAAACAACTTTCTGGCGGCAGTAGCGTCGGTCGGCGAGCGGGTTGGATTCGCGGCTTTGGATCTGTCGACTGGCGAGTTCCGGGCGACGGAGTTTGCGGGAGAATCGGCTGCTCGTCGCATTCAAGAAGAACTCGAACAATTGCGGCCAAGAGAAATGCTCTATGCATCTTCTGCGCCTCTGTTTGAACCAAGGAAGAACGCGAGCGCGGGCGGTCTGCCGGGCTCAGGCCAATCTACGAGCGTAGCCAACGCTTCCTCCGCACGCCCCGCTGAATCGCCTCTCGACGACTGGATCTTTGCCCCCGACCACGCGATACCGCTGCTGGAAAATCATTTCGGCGTGCTCTCGCTCGAAGGCTTTGGACTAGCGGGAAAACCCGCGGCAGCCTCCGCGGCGGGCGCGATTCTGTACTACATCCGTTCGACGCAGCGGGGCACTCTTCAGCACGTGGACCGCATCGGCTTCTACGAACGTCAGAACTGTCTCGTTCTGGATGCGGTCACCGTACGCAATCTGGAACTGATAGAGCCGCTCTTCGCCGGGACTGATGCCGGCGTAACTCTTTTTCGAGGATTGGCTGCAACCGTAACGCCCATGGGCAAGCGCCTGCTGCGCGCCTGGATGTTGCGGCCCTCCATCGATCAATCCGAGATCGAAGCGCGCCTCGATGCAGTAGAGGCGCAGGTCAAAGACCTCATGCGCCGAGAAGAACTGCGGCGCGCCCTCGAAGGCGTTCTCGACCTGGAACGCTTGCTGAGCCGGGTCACTCTTGAGACTGCGAATCCCCGGGACGTCCTGGCACTCGCCGCGTCCTTGGCCAGGATTCCCAAAGTTCGCAGCGGCCTGGCAGGCTTCGACGCATCTCGACTAGCCTCGTTGCATGGATTGATCGACGAACTCGCCGATCTGCGCGACAAGATCGACCGCACAATCGTCGAAGAGCCGCCGTTAACGCTGAGCGATGGCGGCGTGATCGCGGCCGGAGTAGACAAAGACCTCGACGACCTCCGCGACCTGAGCCGCAACTCGAAACAATATCTGGCGCAGGTGGAACACCGCGAGCGAGAACGCACTGGGATCGGTTCCCTCAAGGTCAAGTTCAACTCCGTCTTCGGCTACTACATAGAGATTTCGAAAGCCAACCAACACCTCGCGCCCACCGACTACGAACGCAAGCAGACGCTAGTCAACGCCGAACGCTACACGACTCCGGAACTGAAAGAATACGAGTCGAAGATTCTCGACGCACAGGAGAAGATCGTAGAGATTGAGCGGCGACTTTTTGCGGAATTGCGCTCGGCGATTGCCGGCGAGGCCAAACGCATCCGTCAGACCGCTTTGGCGCTGGCCGAGGTGGATGTGCTGGCGTGTCTGGCACACGTTGCGGCAATGCACAACTACTGCCGGCCGAGATTTACTGACAAGCCCGAGGATGCCGGAGATCTCGAAATTGTCGAAGGCCGGCACCCCGTCATCGAACAGCAGGAATTGGCGGCCGGCAGCGAGCGCTTCGTCCCCAACGACCTGTTCTTGAATTCCTCGACCCACAACATTGTGGTGCTGACCGGCCCCAACATGGGCGGCAAGAGCACCTATCTGCGACAGGCCGCGCTGATCGTCATTATGGCGCAGATGGGTTCATTCGTTCCGGCCCGCGCAGCACGGCTCGGCATCGTGGACCGCGTTTTCACTCGCATCGGCGCCAGCGACAACCTCGCCCGTGGACGATCCACCTTTATGGTCGAGATGACCGAAACCGCCGCGATCCTGCACACGGCCACAGCGCGGTCGCTCATCCTGCTTGACGAAGTCGGACGCGGCACTGCCACTTATGATGGCCTCGCCATTGCCTGGGCCGCAATCGAATATCTGCACGCCCGCGTGCATGCCAAGACTCTGTTCGCCACTCATTATTTCGAGTTAACCGAATTGGCCGAGCAACTCAGTGGCGTGAAGAACTACCATGTTTCGGTCAAAGAAACCGGCGGAGGCGTGGTCTTCCTCCGCAAGGTCGAACCAGGCGCAGCCGACAAGAGTTATGGCATTGAAGTCGCCAAGCTGGCCGGGCTGCCGAACGAAGTAGTCGTGCGAGCCCGCGAAGTGCTGGCCGAGCATGAGTCGGCTGAACATCGTCTCTCTGAACAGTTAACACCCGGCTCGCAACCCGAGCGTCCGGCGCAGTTGACGATCTTTACTCCGCTCTCGCAGTCGGTACTGGAAAAACTGCGCGAAGTGGATTTGAATCGGTTGACACCGTTGGAGGCGCTGAATTTGCTGGCGGAGTTAAAGAGGCAGATCGAGTGAGTGAAAAGCCACGATCTCACCCCTCCGGCGATGTTCTTGTTGACAGCAACTGGATCACTACGATCGGGATGGCTCCGGGTTTTGCAGTCTGCGTTTTGCTCTTGGGCCAAGACATCAGAGATTTCCTATTTGGCAGGGTGGACCACTCGGTCTCTTTTTTTTACTATGCGGTAAATGCCGTTTATAGCTTTATCTGTGCTGATGTGTTCGGAACAAAATATGTGAGGTTTGCCTTTTTATTGTTGGGCACGCAATATACGGTTCGCCTCGCACTGGCCTATTTCCATGTTGCAGCCGGTCTGCAGCACTCCGCCGCATTGGTCGGATCAATTGCCAAGCAGATTTCGTTCATCATCATTCTTCTGGCGATTGCCCAATGGTTTAAGACTGTGGTCCGACGAGATCCGCCAAGCGGCCCCGGAGTCAGCGACTTCTGACAAACGCACATGCACATTGGCCAACTCCTTATCATCGGCTTCGACGGCACCGAGATGACTCCCCGTCTCGCTTCCCTGCTCGAACGCATTCAGCCCGCCGGCATAATTCTGTTTGCGCGCAACATCACAGGCGCTACGCAGACGCATCAACTTCTGCGCGATTGCCAGAAACAAGTCGCCACGCTGCTCTTTACGTGTGTAGACCTCGAAGGCGGAACGGTAGATCGCTTCCGCAACGTGCTCGGTCCGGCTCCGTCCCCCGCGCAGGTCTTTGCTACCGGCCGCCGACAGCTCTTCCGCAAGCACGGACGCATCATCGGCAACAACTGCCGCGCGCTCGGCTTCAACGTGGACTTTGCACCCGCGCTCGACCTTGCGCTTGAGGCGTCGCGGTCGGTGATGAGTTCGCGAGCCGTCTCGGCAGACCCGAAGCAGGTGGTCATCTACGCTCGCGAATTCCTACGCGGGTTGGGTAATGCCGGCGTCCTCGGCTGCGGCAAGCATTTTCCCGGTCTCGGTGAGGCAAAACTCGATACTCATCATGAGCTGCCCAGCGTCGACAAGCCGCTGAAGAAACTCTGGAATGAAGACCTGGTTCCCTACCGCACGCTGCGCCGCGAGCTTCCCTTCGTGATGGTGTCGCATGCAGCGTTTCCCGCCGTCACCAAAGAACGGACACCGGCGTCGCTTTCGAAGAAATGGATCACTGACCTCCTGCGCAAGAAAATCGGCTATCGCGGCCTGATCTGCTCCGATGATCTCGAAATGGGCGGTGTACTCACAGCCGCGCCGATTGAGCAGGCGGCGATCGGACACATTCGCGCCGGCGGCGATCTCGGCCTGATTTGTCATCAGGAGGTTTTCATCGTACGCGCGCACGAAGCCATGATCCGCGAAGCTGAACGCGATCGAAGGTTTGCGCGGCGGGTCGAAGAGTCCTCGCGGCGCGTGCTTGCTTTCAAGAAGAATTGGAAGCCGAGGGGCGTCCCCACTCCTACCGTCGCGACCACAGAGAAGCTCTCCCGCCAGCTCTGGGAATTCGGTGAGGAAATTCGTCTCGCGACACTCGATATCGAGACAATCGGTCGCCCGGAGCGATCTTCATGATCGTCGCGGGCGTTATGAGCGGAACTTCCGCGGATGGAATCAACGTAGCCCTGGTGCGAATCGCGGAAGGCGGGCGGGGGCGCCCGCGCCACACTCTTCTCGCCAGTGCCGAGTATCCGTTCCCTACCCCGGTTCGCCGCGCGATTCTGGACCTGATGAATGCAGAATCGGCGCGCGTTGCCGACCTCGCGCGACTGAATTTCCTGCTCGGAGAACTCTACGCAGATGCGGTCGCCAAGACTGCGCGCCAGCATCGCATCAAGCTCGACCTGGTCGGATGTCACGGCCAAACGCTCTATCACCAGGGAACCGCGGCGTCGTATCTCGGGCGAAAGATCGCCGTCACCTGGCAGACGGGTGAAGGCGCGGTCATTGCGGCGCGGCTGGGGGTGCCGGTCGTCTCCGACTTTCGTCCCGCTGACATGGCAGCCGGCGGCAAGGGCGCGCCGCTCGTGCCTTTTCTCGACTATGCCCTCTATAGCGATTCGCATATCGGACGCATCGCGCAGAACATCGGAGGCATTGCCAACCTGACCGCGATTCCAGCCAATGCAAAACCCGGCCAGGTCATCGCCTTCGACACCGGTCCCGGCAATATGGTGATCGACGCGGTAACAGAGAAACTCTTCGGTCAACGCTACGATCGTGACGGCCGCATCGCAGCTTCAGGGCGGGTACTCGACCATGTGGTTGCGCGGTTGATGCAGGCCTCATTCTTCCGCCACCCGCCGCCTAAGACAGCCGGCCGCGAAGAATTCGGCCGGGCCTATACGAACAAGTTTCTCAGGCGTTGCGGACGAGCGGACAAACGCGACGTAATTGCGACGGCATCCGCCCTGACAGTTCGATCGATCGCCGATGCAGTCCGGCGTTTCGTGCTTCCAAAGCGGGGACGCTATCAGGAGATGATCGTCTCCGGTGGCGGCGCCAACAATCCGACACTCATGGCTATGCTGCGCAACGAACTCGCACCGCTCGGAATCGCGCTGCGCTTTTCCGATGAGTTCGGAGTCCCCAGCGAAGTGAAAGAGGCTTTCGCGTTTGCTGTGCTCGCGCATGAAACGTGGCATCGGAGACCGTCGAACGTGCCGTCGGCGACGGGAGCGAAGCGGCCCGCGATTCTGGGAAAGATTTCCTATGCGTAGGACGTATACGGGGCCACTCGCCGAAAGCAGGTCCTTCGCTCCGCTCAGGATGACAATTCTTGGAGTGAGCGCAGCATTTCTACTGCTCGTGATCCTCTCCTGCTCACAGCCTTCCGATCCCAACACTCTGGTCATGATCATCGAGAGCAGTCCCACGAATCTCGATCCGCGTGTTGGTCTGGACGCGCAGTCGGAGCGCATCGGCGAACTGATCTTCGACGCGTTGCTTACCCGCGACGAGCATTTGAACGTTCAGCCGGGCCTTGCGGAACGCTGGGAGACTCCCAATCCGCATACCTACATTTTCCATCTGCATCACGGCGTGACTTTTCACGATGGCCGCCCTCTGACTTCGCGCGACGTGAAATGGACGTTGGATTCCCTGCTCGGCGGCAAGATTCGAAGCACCAAGACTGCCACCTACCGTTACGTGGACCGCATCGATGCGCCCGACGATTTCACAGTCGTAGTTCACTTGAAGGAACCCAACGCGACATTGCTCTGGAATCTCTCCGAAGGCGCAATCGGCATCGTGCCCTACGGTTTGCTGGACGAGATCACAGCCAAGCCGGTCGGCTCCGGGCCTTTCAAGTTCGTCAGCGGCGAGCAGGACAAGGAACTGGTCCTCGAACGCAACGACAATTACTGGGGTGCCAAGGCGCGGCTCGCGAGCGTGCGCTTTATCGTCGTCCCCGATACAACGACGCGGGCACTCGAACTACGCAAGGGGAGTGCGGACATCGCGATCAACGCGCTTACTTCGGATATGGTGTTGGCACTTGCCAAGGAGCAGACACTCGCCATCGAGCGCGCGCCCGGAACCATCCTTTCCTACATGGCATTCAATCTGCGCGATCCATTACTGAAGGATGTCCGCGTGCGCCAGGCCATCGCCTACGCCGTGGATCGCCAACCTCTGATCGAATATATCTGGCGGGGATTTGCACAGCCCGCCGCGAGTATTCTGCCTCCGCAAAGCTGGGCGTACGATCCGAATCTGCCCATCTACTCACACGATCCGGAAAAAGCACGGCAAATTCTGGATGCGGCCGGATACCGCGCGGTCAATGGAGTCCGCTTTCATCTCACCATGAAGACATCGACTGAGGAGTCCACGCGATTGCTGGCCGCGGTCTTGCAGCAACAACTTCGCGAGGTAGGAATTGCGCTTGACATCCGAACCTATGAGTTTGCGACTTTCCTGGCCGATGTCACTAGCGGCGCGTTCCAGTTCTATTCCTTGCGCTGGATCGGAGGCAACGAGGATCCGGATATCTTCGACACCGTGTTTCACTCCAGCAACACGCCTCCAAAAGGGCGGAATCGCGGTTTCTATTCCAACCCGCGCGTGGATGTCCTGATCGACCAAGCTCGCCGCGAGAGCGATCCGGGCATCCGCAAGCGCCTCTACGCCGAAGTCCAGGAAGTGTTGGCGCGGGATGTGCCGTACGTGAATCTGTGGTACTTCGACAATGTTCTGGTGCATTCGAAGCGCGTGCAGGGCATCACGCTGAACCCATCGGGAAATTACAATTTTTTGAAGACCGCTGAAATACAGCAGCCGCTGGCCAGTCCCTAGTGGCGCTCCGAAAATTCTGCCGAATTTCGCGTGATACCATCAAGAGTTCGGCGAGCTCTCGGAGGCGAATCTGCTGTCCCTGAGACCTGACCCTAACACCTGAGACCTGCTTTCTTGAACATTCTCTTCATCGGTGACATTTTTGGACGCCCCGGACGAACCATCGTCAAGGACCGCCTGCCGGAACTCGTCAAGCAATATTCCGTCAACCTCGTGATCGCCAACGGCGAGAATTCCGCGGCCGGGTTCGGCATCACGCCTCCACTCGCGGACGAACTCTTCGATCTCGGCATCGACGTCATGACCACCGGCAATCACGTTTGGGACAAGCGCGAAATCATCGAATACTTCCAGATGGCGGAGGGGAACCCGCACAGTCCGGCTCGGAGGCTGTTGCGTCCGGCAAATTTTCCCGCGAGTCTGCCCGGCTGGGGAGTTTACGAAGGCCAGAAAAACGGTACCAGCTACGCCGTAATTAATCTTCAGGGACGCGTGTTCATGGGCGCCAGCGACGATCCCTTCCGGTTCGCGGACAAGCTCCTGGAGAAAATCAAGGCAAAGATCATCTTCGTCGACTTTCATGCCGAGGCCACTTCCGAGAAGGTCGCGTTCGGATGGTATCTCGACGGACGCGTAACCGCGGTGGTTGGCACGCACACCCACATTCCGACCGCGGATGAAATCGTGTTACCCAAGGGCACCGCCTATATCACCGATGTCGGAATGACCGGACCATACGACAGCGTGATTGGAGTCAAAAGGGAATTGATTATCGACAAATTTCTGAGCGGCATGCCCACTCGTTTCGAAGCGGCGACGGGAGATGTCCGGCTGTGCGCGGTGGTCGTTGAGTGTGATGGCAAGACCGGCCGGGCCACGCGCATGGAACGGCTGATGCTGCGGTGAAGCCTCGATTGCTCCCGTTACGACGGTAGTTCCCCGGTCCTGATTTCGCTTGCAAGACACCAGTCCGGGCGCATTCTATAGTAAGAACAATCATGCGATCGCTGTTGACGGGATTGGTGTTGTTGGGGGCTGCGGTTTGCCTTGCGGCAGATGGTGTCCCCACAGCTGCGCCCTCCGCGTGCTCGGATGCCGCGGGCGCGCCCGCCTGCAAGGCTGCATCGAAAGATCTCAAGGCTGCCCGCCAGGCTTTTTCACGTGGCTTGAAGCTTCAGCATGCCAAGAACCTGGACGATGCTTTCTCGGAATTCGAAAAAGCATACCGCTTGATCCCTCAAAACGTGGAATACCTCACCGCGCGCGAGATGGTGCGGCAACAACTGGTTGCGTCCCACTTGGAGCGCGGCAACGACAACTTGCAGAACGGACGGCAGGTAGAAGCCCTGGCCGATTTCCGGCTCGCCCTGCACCTCGATCCCCAGAATGAATTCGCTCAGCAAAGACTGCTTGACGCGGTCGGACCGCTGCCGGTCCATACGATTGGCGCACCGCAACTAGTCGCCAGCATCGACGCGCTGGCAGCCAAGCCCAAAGAGGAACGTCACGATTTCCACTACCGCGGAGATTCGCGCGGGTTGATTACGGCCATCGCCTCCAGTTACGGACTAACCGTAATTTTCGACGACGCCTTCCCCAGCCGCCGCGTGCGCTTCGACATAGAAGACGTGAACTTCGCAACCGCCATGCAAGCCGCTGAGTCGGTGACCAAGAGTTTCGCCGTCCCGCTCGAAGAGAAGGTTTTGTTCGCGAGCCTCGACACGCCCGAGAACCATCGCCTGTACGACCGCATGGGATTGCGTTCGTTTTACATCCCTGGCGGCAGCACTCCGCAGGAACTCAACGACCTGTTGAACTCTTTGCGGTCGCTGTTTGAGCTGCGCTTCGTGAGCCTGAACGCCGCGTCCAGCACGATTACAGTGCGAGGCCCTCAGAGCACACTGGAAGCCACTACTCAGTTTCTCGACACGCTCGATGCCACCCGTCCCGAAGTCATGCTGGACGTGAAGGTGTATGAGGTCGATCACAGTTTCGCGCGCAGTATAGGCGTGCATATCCCCAACGACTTTCATCTTTTCAGCATTCCACTTGCGGCCCTGACAGCCCTAGGCGGCCAGAACATTCAAGACTTGATCAACCAGCTGATCGCATCGGGCGGCATCAACCAGGCGGGGAACGAGAGCATTCAGGCGCTGCTGGCACAACTCCAGAATCAGCAGAATTCGATTTTCAGCCAGCCGCTTGCCACTTTCGGTGGTGGAATCACGCTGATGGGACTCAGCCTCGATCAGTTGCGGGCCAGCCTTTCGCTGAATGAAAGTTCGGTGCGAACTCTCGAACACATGACATTACGCGCCGCCCACGAGAAGGAAGCGACTTTCAAATTAGGTTCTCGGTTCCCAATTATCAACGCTAGTTTTGCGCCCATCTTCAACAATGCAGCCATCTCTCAGGTTATCGGCAACAATAGCTTTGCGGCGCCCTTTCCTTCCTTCAGTTACGAAGACCTGGGGCTCACGGTCAAGGTCAAGCCTTCGGTCCATGGAACCTCTGATGTAAGCATGCAGTTGGAGATTCTGTTCCGCACTCTCGGTGGAGCGAGTCTGAACGGAGTGCCAGTGATTTCCAATCGCGAATACAAGGCCGGCATTGCGCTGAAGGAAGGCGAGCCCGCCGTAGTGGCAGGAATGGTCACGAAAACCGAACAGAAAAGTCTGAGCGGACTGCCCGGCTTTTCAAAGATCCCGGGCTTGAAAGCACTAGCTTCCGAAAGTTCCAAGCAGGAAGAAGACGACGAGCTTCTGATCATAATCACTCCGTACGTGGTACGCAGCCCGGAAGGCAGAGAGACACCGGAGATCTGGCTGAGCAAGTAGTTAAGGTAGAGACGCGGCATGGCGCGTCTCAATTGCGCGAACGTGATCAGGCGCTAGGGGAGATGCGGCACACCGCCTCTCTACGAATCGATCAACATCAAGGATGATCGCGTCACATCCTACTGCTTCGCGGTGTCCTGCGTTTGGTTTGCCTGGCCGCTTTGGAACTCCACGATCTGCTTCAGTACCTCCACCGGCACGCCGCCGCTCAACATGCGTCCGTTGATGAAGATCGCCGGCGTGCCGGTCACGCCCACCGACTTGCCTAACGCCAGCGAGGCCTGAATTCTGGCTTTGGTGTCGGGTTTGGCGGCGCAGGCCGCGATCTGATCGGCATTGGCGCCGGACTCGGTTGCAATCGCTTTCAACTTTTCGTCCGCGTTGGCCTCAGTGATGCTTTCCTGCTGCTCGAAGGTTTTCGCGATGAACTTCCAAACTGCGTCATTCGATGCGCGACCAACACAATCCACATAGTCGGCAGCTTTTTCGGCCCAGTTGTGATTGGGGAGCGGGAAATTCTGGAAGACGAAGTGAGCGTTCGGCTCTTGCGTCAGAAGTTGCTCAACGGTGGGCGCGACCTGTTTGCAGTGGGGACACTGCATATCGCTAAATTCGACGATCGTCACGGACGCTTTGGCCGCGCCCTTGGCTGGCCCATTCACGCCCTTTTCGAGCTTGACGCGGTCTTGTTCAAAGGGCTTCGTGCCAAAGGGGATGATGTCGCCGGTGACAGCGTGCTTGCCGTCGGCGGTGACATAGAACCTGTTGCTGTTGGATCCCTGCGGGTCAGTAATGACGACCAGGACTTCCGTGAGCCCGGCCACCGACGTGGGACGAATCTCCGCAATCCGCCACGTCACCCCCGGGTTGTAACCGACCATCTGCTGCATGAAGGCATTGATGGTCTCTTCGGAGGGAAGGCCATTGCTGGAAACACCTGCCGGAGTTGAATCGGCTGGTTTGGCGGCAGGCTTCGCTGCCGGAGCGGGTTTGGTCTGAGCGGCAGCGACCGCAACCAGACAGAGAAATACAACTACGTTCTTGAGCATATGCTCCTTTCAGGAATTCTTCCGGCAGGCCGCCGCCAATGTCTTTAGTTCCGCGCCACGGCTCCCACCTTCTTGCGCGCGGTTTCCAGTTCGGGCCGCTCGCTTCCGACCCCGACATCAGCCAGCTTGCGAAAATACTTCGATGCCACGGCGGCGTTGCCCGCTGTTTCCGCACTCGAGGCCGCGCCCCAGAGAGCGTTGAAGCGATTCGGTGCCGTCTTCAGCACCGCCTCGTACTCTGCGATCGCTTCCTGCGGCCGCGCCTGTTCTTGCAGCAACCGGGCCAGTAGCTCACGCGTCGGGACCACCGCACCCGGAGTAACAGGACTCTTATCCATGCTCTCTTCGAAGTCGGCAGCAGACCGCATGGCCGCCATTGCCTCCGCGGACCTTCCTGACGCCTGCAAGATCGATGCCGCCACTTCCTGACGTTGGACTTCAATCTGGTTCGACCAATACGTATTCTTCTGCTGCGCAGCCGCATCCCGCAGCCGGGCGAGGTTCTTCTCCGCCTCAGCGGCGCGGGCGAGATTCTTCGAGTGTGATGCGCCCAGGCCCACTGCCATCCACGTAATTGCCTGCGCCCAAGGAACTCCTTCGGTGCTGACTTCAAGATGGCTCGCGTCCTCCCACTTGCCCAATTCCAAGGTGTAACGCGCGGGGACAGCAGCTTGTGCGTACGTCCCGGTCAGCGTCAGTCCAGGAACCGGCGCCAGCGATTTCATTTCGTCCAGGATCGCCTCGGCATCCTTAACCCGCCCCTGCTGGAGGTAGGCATATTCAAGGTAGTCCATGGCGTGCAGACGCTGGTCGCGCGCTTCTCCGTTGGTGGAGGTCGTTTCCGCCTGCTTGGCCAGTTCGGCCGATCGCAAGTTCGACTTGATGGACTCGTCCCAGAAACCCACGCGCGTGAAGATATGCGACGGCATGTGATTGGCATGGGCTGACGCGGGCGCGATCGCCGCGTATTTGCGCGCCGCGGGCAACGCCGCCTCTGCCAGAACCGGGTTATCACTGCAATGGATGATGTAATGAGCAATTCCGGGGTGACTTTGCTGCTTGGCAAAGAGCGGAACCAGGATCTCTACGCATTTGCGCTGATTCGCGAACGTCTTGTCAGTCTTGGGCGCGATGATGTCGAGCGTCAGCGCATGAAAGATGGCGGCTTCGCTGTCGTCCGGATAGGAAGTCTGAAGCTCCGCCATTTTTCGTTCAAACGCTTGTCCGTGCACATACGCGATGTTGTCATCCTTCCGATAGATTTCTGCTAACGCGTCGATGTAAGCGCGCTCGCGAGCCGTAATCGTCGCCGCGCCAGCGATCTGCTGAGCTTTCTTGATTGCTTCGCGACCGGCGGCGGTGTCGCCGTTCTCCCACAGTCCGTGGTAATGCGACATCGCAATTCCCCACTGTGCTATCGCACACTGTGGATCCTGTTTCGTGACTTCCTGGAAAACTAATCTGGCTTGCTCGTACTGGAACGAGTGCAGTAGCGCGACCGCGCGTTGAAAGTCCGTTTGGACCGTCTTCGCGCAGGAAGTCGCGAAATGCACCGATCCGACCTCTGGCTCGGTAAGGTCGTGCTGGTGGCCCTCGTCACACCAAGCCGAGCTTATCCGCAGCAGAAGAATGCAGAGGAGAGATACTAGAAATCGCATGGATAACCTTTATTCATCGAGCCATCTTATAGCATTCCGCAGCATTCCCAGCCGGCCAGACTCTCTACAGTTCTGGCTTAGCGGCGATCGGAAACCGCCGGCCATACCCAAATGCCTTGGTTGAGATCTTGATCCCCGGCGCGGCCTGCTGGCGTTTGTACTCGCTGCGCTCGACCATGTGGATCACGCGCTTCACCAGCTCCAGATCGAAATCGTGGGCAACAGCGATCTGTTCCGCCGAGCGCGCCTCTTCGACATAGTCTTCGAGGATCGCATCGAGCACGTCGTAGGGCGGCAACGAGTCGGTGTCTTTTTGATCGGGACGCAATTCCGCCGATGGAGGCTTGTCGATCGTAGACTGGGGAATGACCGGCCGCCGCGAATTCACGTACGCACTCAGGCGATATACAAGAGTCTTGGGAACGTCGGAGATCACCGCCAGACCACCCACCATGTCGCCGTAGAGAGTGCAGTATCCGACCGCCACTTCGCTCTTGTTGCCCGTAGATAGCACCAAGGCGCCGAATTTGTTCGACAGCGACATCAGCACCATGGCCCGGCTGCGCGACTGGATATTTTCTTCGGTGGCGTCTTCCGGCAAGCCGACGAAAACCGGCGAAAGCGTCTTGCGTGACGCCTCATAGATTTCGTTGATGGACAACAACTCGAAACGAATGCCGAGGTTTTTAGCCAGCTGGCGCGCGTCGTCGATCGAGCCCTGGGAGGAATACGGTCCGGGCATGCCCAAGCCGATGACGTTCTCTGGACCCAGAGCATCGACGGCGATGGCCGCGGTGAGCGCGGAATCGACACCTCCGCTGAGGCCGACGATTACTCTCTGAAATCCGCACTTGCGAACGTAATCCCGCGTGCCGAGCACCAGCGCCTCGTAGGCGCTGGCTTCTTCGCCCTCGATCTGTTCGTGCATCTCGCCGGTCAGGCTTTGGGAGTCGAAGTAAACCAGATCCTCGGCGAACGACTTGCCTTGTGCGATCACGCGGCCGTCGGGCGCGATCACCAGACTCGAACCGTCAAAAACCAGGCTGTCGTTGCCACCGACCTGATTCACCATCGCCACCGGCACATTGTCATTCTTGGCAATAGTTGCGAGCATGTCGCGGCGCAGTTCGCGCTTGCCTAACCAGAATGGCGATGCCGAGATATTGAGCACCAGATTGCCGCCGATCCGAATCAGCTCTTCGACCGGGTCCACTCCGTAGAGGCGCCTATTCCAAAAATGTTTGTCGTTCCAGGCATCTTCACAAATGGTGAGCGCAATTTTCTTCCCGCAAAGATCAAAAAGTTGCTGGCTCTTGGCGGGAGCAAAATTCCGCATCTCGTCGAACACGTCGTAGGTGGGGAGCAGCATCTTCGACTGGATGAATTCGACGCGGCCGTCGCGCAACAGGGCCGCGGAGTTCATCACCGACTTCCCAGTATCAACATGGGCCGGAGTCACTAGCCCGCAGATAACGGCAATCCCACGCGTTGCGGCAGCAATCTTCTCGATGCTCTCACGGTTACGCGCGACGAACGACGGTCGCTCGACCAAGTCACGGGGCGGATATCCGCACACCGATAGCTCAGGAAATAGAATCAGGCCGGCGCCGGCGCCGCACGCCTGCTGAGCAAATTGGATGATCTTCGCAGCGTTGCCAGAGAAGTCCCCCACGGTGGGGTTGATCTGGCCCAGAGCAATCTTCACAGTGATAGTTTAGAAGGAGAGCGGGTGCTGACGCTAATCCATCGCTCCCTCAATCGGTTAATTGGGAACCGGATTGCCGCCTGGGTCGGTTGATTGCGGTGGCGCGATGGGTGGCGTCCCATTAATCCCACCCGCGGGCCGCCCTTCCGGCATGTCTTCCCCGGGCCGTCTAAGGGTGGGCGCATTCACAGGCCGCTCCGGCGGTTTGTCGACGGCAACAGCGGTGGTGGGCAGATCGACTTCCCGCTCGGTGCGAATCTCTTTCTGGCCCCCAACTTTCATGGTCTCGACCCGCGCCACTACCTCTCCAACGAAGCGTACGAAGTCCACGTCCTGCGGCGGCTCGCCGTAGATCCACTCTTCGTACTCGACTTCGTCCGCGTGCTCGCGCAATTTTTTCGGCGGACGCCCTTTCGCGTATATCACCATCTCGCGGTTCATGCCCACCAGGACGTGATGGTTCTTGATCGCCTCTTTGGTTTTCGGCGGCACGGTCTCCAGGTAGGCTTCGAGCGGCGACTTTGCATCGAAATCAAAAACCGGACGAAGCACTTGCTTCAGTTCAGGCCCGGTCATTTCGGGCACGTACTTGTCGAAAAAGACATCCACAAAAGAGCCCCGGGCGTTGGCGTTCGAGTCCGAAGGCGCGATCGGGGTTGATCCTCCTGCACCCTGAATTTCGATACGCTGATACCACTTCTGCTTCTTGACCGGACCGCCATTGAACTCGAAGTGGATGAAATCGCCCTTGATGACAATGTCCGTGATGCGCGCCTGGTCTCCCGGCTTTGCAGCCGGCCCCCACAACGCAATCAGCCGCTGCAGATCACCCCCATGGGGTGTGAGGACTCCGTTCCTGAGTTTCAGCCCTGTCTTCCCCATCGGGAAATTAGTGCGCACATAGCACAGCTCCGCGTTGAACACGCGGATAATCTCCTGCCGGGTCTGCTTGGTCATGTGAGGAGGCGGAGTGTTGTCGGCCACGGCCAGGGCGGAGCCGAGTACAACAGTCACCAAGAGCGGGAAACGGAGGAACGGCACGGAGCACCCCGAACCAATGGCTCTATTATAGACCCGGTTTGGATAAAGAAGGTTGCTTCAGTTGTGTAGCCTGTTTTACTCATTTCCCGCCTCTACGGTGGATTTTTCCCAGTCCGCATGCCGCTAAGCCTGAGTCTCCACCCGCAAACCATCCCGCGCCACTCGCAAAGGCAAAATTTGGCCTCCGGCCTGGGCGACGGCCTGGGCTACCGCTTCCTTCGCGCCCTCCTCGACCATCATCAGAATGCAGCCACCCCCGCCCGCACCACAGACCTTGGCCGCGCGCCCGCCATTTTTGCCAGCGACCGAAATCAGCTTGTCGATCAGTGGGGTCGTGATCCCAGGAGCATTAGTGCGGCGCAACTTCCACTCCTCGCGGAGCAGGTGCGCAACGTCTTGCCAGTCGTGACGAAGCAGAGCCTGGTGCATGTCGCGCGCGATGGCTGCGATCTTTTCCAGATTCCGAAACACATGCTTGTCGCCGTTGACATGCGCCTTGAAGACTTCCCAATTGTTGATACCGGACTGGCGCGGCGCGCCGGTGTAGGCCAACACAAAGCGCAGTTCGATCTCTTCGGGCGCAACCGGCACGGCCGCACGCCGAATTCCGTCTGGCGCCAGATGGATGGCACTCACCCCGCCGTAGAGCGCTGGATAGTAATCCTGGCAACCGGTGGGCACTTGGATGACCTGGGCCTCAACATTCTGCGCGATCACGCGCATGGTCTCTGAATCCAAATCGCGCCCCGTGAACCGGGCAAGAGCGGCAGTGGTCGCGATCATCAGCGCCGACGATCCGGAGATCCCCGCTCCAGCCGGCGACTGTGAGTCGGTTTCAACGCGCAGCCCCCGCTCGGGCGCAAAGAAGCGCACGAGGTAGGCTGCCAGGACATGCCGATGGTTCCGGCTGGCGATCAACTCGTCCAGGCTCGTAAATGTTTCCTCGCACTGAGTATCGATCGAGCAGAGCTCGATGCGCCGTCCTTTGAGCGGCGTGACACGGCAGCTAGTCAGAATCTCAACTGCGAAATTCAATGTCAACGCACCCGGATGAAACAGATACAACGGCCAGAGGTCAATCGTGCCTCCGGCCAGGTCGGCGCGACAGGGAGCGTGCGCGGTAATGGTGGGTTGCAAGGGCGTCGCGGACTTTCCAGGCATGCCAAGTTTGTATCACGCCCCCGGACCGACTCACGGACGGAACGCCCGGCGTGAGAGCGAGGAATCACAACAGTGAACCCGTCTCGCACCCTTGTAGCCCGTGGTGCGCAAATGGATTCGTATCAGGGCATGCCTTCAGGCATGCCGCAAGCGCTTGGCTAGGAGCGCCTTGAGGCGCTACGGCATGAGACTGGAGTTCACCACGCGCTGCTCTCCGTGTTTCAAGCCCGCAGTGACCGCGGCTTGAGTACTTCCGTAACGGTCAGTTGTACCAGCAGCACCTAAGTCTGCGACACTCACCGATCTTAGAATAGACACAAGCCGGAAACGAGCCTGCCCCCCGCTCGAGCCGCAGGGACTGTCTTTTGCCACTGAAGCTGCCCATACCCACGCGCGTACCTTTGCTCTACGTCATCCTGGGCGTATTGCTGGCGCTCAGTGTCGTCCCCATGTACTTCTACTCGGCACAGATTGAAATGCTGAATCGGGAGCGCCTCAAAACCAACGAAATGTTGTTGCAGAATACGGTCACGCGATCGCTGGCGGACGACATCTCCCAGCACCAAGAAACACTGCGCATGATGTTGGCGAATCTCGCATCGTCGATTCAGGTGACGACCGGGAACGACATCGGTTCCCAGAATATCGAGGCTCCGGAACTGCGGGCATTGCTGGAGCACTTCGTTTCGTCCTCGAACGACATCGCCTATGCCACGGTGCTGAATGCCGATGCCAAGGGCATTTCCGCGGGGCGCATCGAGCCCGACGCTTTCCTGCAGCGCGAACTGGAGCGTGCCTACAACGCCGCCCATGAGAAACGAGGCTACAGTGGTCAGCCCCTGGTCGTAGGCAGCGGAAAGTCGGCCCGGACGGTTCTGCTGGTCAGCACGCCCATTCTCTACGACGATCGCTTTCTGGGGATGATCGGCTCGGTCGTGGACCTGCAATTCCTTATCCGGCGCTTGCAGGAAGTGAACCGTGCCGGCCTCATGCCCTATGTGGTGGACAGTCAGGGGCGGCTGGTGGCCGCTGCCTCTGCGGAATTTGCCACCGGGCAGGACATGACCAGTTCCGATATCGTGCGCAGCTTTGTGGATGACGGTGCCAAGGCGCAGCTGGCGGCGACCCGCGAATTTGCCGTCCGCGACGGCAAGAACAAGACCGAAATGCTGGGCACGTACAGCCCCGTTTCCGCCCTCGACTGGGCGGTGGTGGTACAGAAGCCGCGCGACGAGGCCTACCGCAGTATCTACGAGATGCAGCGGACTGGACGCCTGCTGGCTTTGCTGGCCGTCTTCCTCAGCATAGGCCTGAGTATTTTTTCGGCCCGGCGAATCACTCACCCCCTGCAAGTTCTGGCAGAGTCGAGCCGCGCCATCGCGAAAGGAGATTTCACCCAGCGCGTTCACATAAAGACACGCACCGAGATCGGCGAGCTGGCGTCCACCTTCAACACCATGTCGGAGGAACTGGAGCAGTTCGTCGAAGACCTGAAGCGCGCCGCCGAAGAAAACAAAGCCCTGTTCATGGGGTCGATTCAGATGCTGGCCGGCGCGGTTGACGAAAAGGATCCGTACACGCGCGGCCATTCCGACCGTGTCACCAAGTACTCGCTCATGATTGCCGGTGAAATGGGACTGGATCCCGGATTCCTGGAAATCCTTCGCATCTCGGCGCAGTTGCACGATGTCGGCAAGATCGGCATCGAAGACCGCATCCTGAAAAAGCCGGGCGCGCTGACTCCGGAAGAGTTTGAGATCATGAAGACCCATACCACCAAGGGCGCAAACATTCTGCGTCCGGTAACGCAGCTGCGCGAGATGCTGCCCGGCATCGAGTTGCATCACGAAGCGCTCAATGGCCGCGGCTATCCCTATGGACTCAAGGGTGACGAAATTCCTCTTCTCCCGCGCGTAATCGCAGTCGCTGACACCTTCGACGCTCTGACCACCAACCGCCCCTACCAGCAGGCGCATGATCCGTTTGAAGCGGTGCGTATCATTGAGAGCCTCTCGGGCAAACGTCTTGATCCGACAGCCGTCACTGCCTTGCTGGCCGTCTTCTTGCGCGGGGATATTAAGATTCCGAAGCCAGTGACGCCAGTGGGCGCGGCTGCGCCGGTAGCCGCTCCCGCGCATGTCGCAGACCCGCTTACGGTCGACACTCGCCACTCCTAAAGCTGCTAGCCACGAGCTTCGAACTCGAACCCTAACAGCCTGCTCGTAGCTCGTGGCTCGCAGCTCGTAGCAGTCCACACCTATATAATCGCCTAGTGATTCAGACCCTTTTCGGCAGCCTCGACGAAGAACAGAAGCCGAGTTTTCTCGATCGGATGAAGGAAGCGGTCTCGCGTACCCGCGAGAACCTGGCCGAGCGCATCGAGGACGTGGTCGCGATCGGCAAAGAAATCGACCGCTCCACGCTGGACGACCTGGAAGCCACGCTCATCGGCGCCGACCTCGGCACCACCACCACTCACGAAGTTCTCGAAAAGCTGCGCGACAAAGCCGATCGCAAACAGATCAAAGACCTGAACGAACTGAAACGGCTGCTCAAGGAAGAACTGCTCGCGATCCTGAACTCGACCACGGTGCTACCCCTTACGAAAGTCGACGGCACGCCGGAAGTGATCCTGGTCGTGGGCGTGAACGGCACCGGCAAAACGACAACGATTGGCAAGTTGTCGCAGGTCTTCCGCTCGCAGGGCAAGACCGTACTACTGTGCGCGGCGGACACCTTCCGGGCGGCGGCCATCGAACAACTCGAAATCTGGGGACAACGCACGGGCACCGAAGTGATCAAGACGAAAGCCGGCGGTGATCCCGCAGCCGTGCTGTTTGACGCGTTGCAAGCCGCCACCGCACGTAAAACTGACTATGTGATCGTCGACACCGCCGGCCGCCTGCATACCAAGCAGAACTTGATGCTGGAACTGGAAAAGATGAAGCGTACGGCACAGCGCATCGTGCCGGGCGCGCCGCACGAGACCCTTCTCGTCATGGACGCCACCACCGGCCAGAACGGATTGCAACAAGCGCGCCAGTTCACCCAGTCGGCCGGAGTCACGGGGATCGTCCTGACCAAACTGGATGGAACCGCCAAAGGCGGGGTGGTGGTGGCGATCTCACGCGAGTTGGGATTGCCGGTGCGTTTCGTGGGTGTAGGCGAGAAAGCCGGCGACCTGCTGCCGTTTGACGCAAAGGAGTTTGTGGATTCGCTGTTTGCTTGAAGAGCCGCCTGTGCTCACAATTTGATGAACGAGTCAGATTTTGGGCGGAGCGGCGCTTCAGTGTGTGCGCGAGAACTAGTTTTCGGACAATCGCGAGAACTCGTTTTCGGACAATCGTGAGAATTCGTTTTTCGGACAATCCACTGGAACCAGCTGTCCGCAATCCAGCCCCGGAGGGGCGTTCGAGCTTAGCCCAGCCCTTCAGCGCTGGGACAAGTGGAAGGAATGATTCAAGTCCCGCCGGAGTCTGTGTCATAGGAGGGGCTTGTTTTTAAGGAAGAAGTAGGCGAGAAACGAGAAAGAGGTATGTCACGATTTTTTGCCTACGATCCGGCAATTTGCTGCCGTCGAATGTGAAGGACGGGTTGGGGAACGAGCACCTCTGTTTCCGGTTGCACCCGATGGTGGAGCAACTGGAGGTGAGCGGGTTTGAAGAGGGGTATGCGGCGGAGGGGCGGAGGGCGTATCCGCCGCGGATGATGCTGAAGG
>JBKPCG010000116.1:0-36707 GCA_046727255.1 Acidobacteriota bacterium
GCAAACCGCACGATGCGAAGACCTCGCTACTCGACGGGAAGGCGCCGTTTGACAGACCGGCCTTGAAGCCGTAGCGGAGTAAATCCGCCCTACGGAATTTTAGGGGGAGCAGTGGAAACGTCGGCATCATTCGAAGCCCGGTCCGCGCCACTGCCCACCCGGCGGACAGGAAACAGGACCAAGCCAAACCGGACTGAGGTGGCGCGGCGAAAGCCAAGTCGAATACCCACCGGGAGACTACAGTTACTGCGCCTGTTCTCGACTCTACACGCCATTTCACCAACCCCAATACGCCCGCTATCTATAAGGTCGCCGGAAGGCAGTTGCTGGTTGCCAGTTTCTAGCTAGTGTGGCGATTGTGTTCGAGCTACCCCAACTAGAAACCAGCCACTAGCTCTTCGCCGGCCTTTTCAGCACAACCACTGAGCGCGGCCCCACGGTATAGACCAGCGTGTGAATATTCGGCGCTTCCGCCTGCTCCACGATATCGTTGGGCGACGGCAAGCTTGTGTCGACGACCCGCTTCCAATCTTCGGGAATGCCCTCCTGAATCGCGAACTGCAAAGGCTCCCAGTAAGCATTGATCATCACGTAGATGTCGTCGTCCTGCTCTGAGGCCCCGTGCAGGCAGTAGGCCAGCATGTGCGAAGCGGACGACATATCCGCCGTGTCGCCCACGCCGTACCACTTCACGTCGTCCCGCCAGAAAACAGCCCGCCCAATCGATGGATGGTTCTTACGAAAGGCAATCATCCCCTGGAAAAAGCGGAAGACGTCGGCATGTTTCTTTCGCCGGTCCCAGTTCATCCAGACGCTGGCGTCGTCCACGTTGTAAGGATTGGCCTGCCCGTTTTGCGTTTGCAGGATCTCGTCGCCCATGCGAAACATTGGGGTGCCATTGCTCAGCAGAAGCAGGGCGAAGAAGTTCTTAACCTGTCGTTTGCGTAGCTCGATCACCTCCGGCGCCACGCCCATCTCCCCATTTTCGCTGTCGCCACTCGAACCGCAATTCCAGCTCTCCGCGGTGTTATAGGCCACCAGATCGTAGAGCGTGAGTCCGTCATGCGAAGCAACGTAATTCAGACTCTGGTAGGGGTGGCAGCTATCAGGCAGAGTGTCGGGAAAGACGTCGCTGCTGCCGTAGAGCCGCGTCATCAGGTCCGGCACGCAACTCGAGTCGCCTTTCACAAAGCTGCGCAGCGTGCTGCGAAAGCGGTCATTCCACTGCCGCCAGCTGATGCCCGGGAACTTGCGTCCCAGTTCATATCCGCCAATCCCGACGTCCCAAGGTTCAGCAATCATGCGCACGCCCGCCAGATCCGGATCTTCCGCCATGTCTCCGAAAATCGCCGGATTATCCAGGTTCACCGATCCGTCGTCGTTGCGCGAAAACACCGACCCTAGGTCGAAGCGAAAGCCGTCCACATGCATCTCGCGCGCCCAGTAACGCAAGCTTTCCACCACCAACTGCTGGACCGCGCTGTTGGCGCAGTGCAGAGTGTTCCCGGTGCCGGTATAGTCGGCGTAAGGGTAAGGATTGTTCGGATCCGGCGAGTCCATGTAGTAAGTACTGTTGTCCACGCCTTTGAAACTGAAGGTTGGGCCCTTCTCGTTGCCCTCACCAGTGTGGTTGTAAACCACGTCGAGGATCACCTCGATCCCCGCGCGGTGCAAAGCTTTCACCATCTCGCGGAATTCGTTGACTTGCGCGCCCGTCCGGCTGGCATACCTCGAATGTGGCGAGAAGAAGTTGATCGGCTGGTAGCCCCAGTAGTTCGGCTCGCTCTCGTCGAACTCATAAATCGGCATGAGTTCCACGGCGGTCACTCCCAACTCCCGCAGATGCGGAATTTTCTCCACCACCCCGGCAAAGGTCCCACACTTGTCGGCCGCCACCCCGGAGTTCGGATTGTTAGTAAAGCCGCGAACGTGCATCTCGTAAATGACCAGGTCGCCCGCATGCCGCGGAGGCACGTCATTCTCCCAGTCGAACGCCGCCTCGCCTTTCGGCAACACGCTCAAAGGCGCCTTCCCCGCGTTGCTGTCGGTGCCGAGAGTGGCGGCCCGTTGGTAAGTCGGCGGGAAAAACACCGAGGTGGCAAACGGATCCAGCAGCAGCTTGGCCGCCTTGAAAGCATGCCACTCATGCGGTCGTCCGCTCGCCGGGGGACCATCGATCGAGTAAGCGTAGTACTTCGCGTTCTTAAGCTGGCTCTCCGGAATCGCCGCATGCCAGATGCGTCCCGTCCGATTGCGAAACTGATCGAATTCGAAGATCGAGATCGGGGTCACCAAGTCATCGGCGGAGAACAGAAGCAGCCGGACCCGGGTCGAGTTCTTGGAATAAATGGCAAAGTTGTAGGCCTGGGTAGCAGCGACTCGCGTCACGCCGAGCGGAGTCGGCGAGCCGTTCGCGGCGGCCCAGGTAGAAGTCATCAATTGTGTCAGAGCAGAATTCGGGGTCCCCATCGTACACCTCCTGGAATGGGGCTAGGGCCGCCGAGAAGGCGGGAGGAATTGAATTGACCTTGCGGGGAAGAACTTTGCAACGATGGCTGCAAAAAACACTCTATACCTAGAACCCACCGCTGGGCATCAAAAAGTAGCGGCCGACGCGGCCCTCTTTCACATTGAAATCTAATTTGGGAATTGCGACCTGGCGCGTCTCAGTGCCGAGCCAAATCCGCCGCCGTCATTAACTGTTCCAGCGAATACTTCTGAAACTCCCCAATTCTTTCCAACGTGATGTCCGGTTTCGGATACTGTGCCACGAGCTTTTCATCGAGCGCATAGTGTCCCTGGCGCGGAAACACGGTCGTGACCCGCTTGCCCCAATACTCTTTCATCGCCGTCAGCAGCCGCACCTTGTCGTCCACCATGACGTAGTGCTCGGCAGGATACTTGGCTTCCACATCCGCGAGTTCTGCTTCCTTGTGCACATAGATCAGGACGTGCCCTTCAAACATGTCGTATAACCCTGACCGGTCCACCTTGCGCGGCTGGAAAACCACGTCGCCATCGCTAAGAATCGCCGCCCGTCCTAACTGCTTGGCGTGCTCTACCGCATCGAGCGATTCGGGATACAAACGATTGGCGAACGGATAATTGATCATGAAGTAGGAAACTTCCAGCAGCTTCGGTTCCCGCGGCTGCTCAACTCGATAGCGCTGGAGCGCGCCCAGATAATCGGCATACCCGAGTTCTGCGCGCAGTTTCTCGAAGATGTCCCAATAGCGCTGCTCGCAGCCGTCGCCCACCCTTTCCTTGAGATGTCGCTTCAAATCCGCCGCGACACGGTCGTTGTCGATCAGGGTGTTGTCTACGTCGAATAGAAAGACGATCTTGTTGTTTGTCTCGGTGGCCTTCACGTAATCTCCACAAAGGAATGGCCTTAATCTTGCCAGAAAGTTCCGCCCCGCGGTGCCGTTTTCAATCTTTCAACGGATCGACGGAGCTGTGGAAAAGTTTCGCATCATGAACCTTGTACGACCAGCACCCGCTGTAGTAAAACTGCCGCGCACCTGCAATGCTTGAGGAAACGCCGCAAGGCTACCTTAACCCCCAACCGGGCAGACTCCAATCCTGCCCTGTTCGCACGGAGCCAGCTTCATGGAGCATATCGATTCCGTTGTCAGCAAACGATTCGAAGTTCAATCGGGGAAACTCTGTGAATTCTGCAAAAAGTTGGACCCCTGCTTCCCCGACCGCCACCCGCTCGACCAGATGGTGGGCTCCAATCGCAAACACGGTGCCTCCGCCCATTTGACCGAGGATGGCTACGTCCGTCATCGCATGCTGGAGTTGAGCCAGTTGGCTTCCCGGCCGCCTCGCAGCGCCGCTTGAGACGGCCATTTCAGCCGAAGTGGGCGTGACTTTTCCGGGGCAACAGCGTTGAAATATCTAGGGTCGACGCATCTAATCAAGGCATCGAATAGCTGTAGAGAGGCTCCTATGCCTGCCCGGATGCGACTTTTGTTTACTCTCCTTCTATTCCTCGTTATCGGCACATCTCGACTCCCGGCACAGATTCACGGCGTTCCCGCCTCGGTTACTTCCTTCGGTTTCGGCGGCAGCCATTCATTCACGCCCGGTGTCGCGGCCAGCGTAACTTCACTTGGGCCGAACGGCTTCGGAGGCCATGCTCGCTTCGGTAGCTGCTGCTTCAATCCGTTCTTTCAGAGCCGTGGCCAGTCTCCAATGTTCGTCCGCGGTCACCGTGCCCGCCGCGGTTTCTTCCCGTTTGCAGGGGTAGGTTACGTCGTTCCCTACACGCAGGTAGTGGTCGTCCAACCGGAAGAAGATGCCTATTACGACAATGAAGACGAGTACGAAGGCGGTCCAACCATTTTTGATCGTCGCGGCTCTTATTCCAGGCGGCCCCGCGTGCGAACTGTTGAACCCGAATCCGCGCCACAGCCAACCGCGGAGCCAACTCCTCCTGAGCCGGTTGTAGCCCAGCCCAGCACTCTTCTTATTTTCAGGGATGGCCATCAGGCGGAATTACAGAACTACGCCATCGTCGGGGACACGTTGTTTGACCTGACGGACAATCGTTCCCACAAGATCCAACTCGCCGATCTTGACCTGCCCGCTACCATAAAGGCAAATGACGCGCGCGGGGTGGATTTCCAGGTACCGGCCGAGTCGGCTCGCTGACCTCCCGCTAAACTGCGTTGACGTCTCCGTGAGACGACGGGTACCAAGGAGAATTCGGCCGTCCTCTCATTCCACTGATCGGGTTTAACATCGATCATGCCCAACAAGCCCGCTGCGCCAATTCCCGAGGCGCAGTTCTCCGTCAAGGTTTCCCCGCGAGGCGTGGCTCGATTGAAGGGAGGGCACGCCTGGGTCTATCGCTCGGACACAGCCGTATCCGAGGATGTGCCCCCGGGGGCGCTCGTCAGCGTGACCGATCCACGCGGGCAGTTTCTGGGGACAGCGCTCTACAGCAGTTCGTCGCAGATCGCGATTCGCATGATTTCCCGCGAAAGGGTCGCCGACCTGCCGGCGCTGGTCGCGGAACGAATTCGCGCGGCGATTTCCTACCGAGAGCGTGTAGTCGCAAACACGAATGCCTACCGCGTGGTCTTTAGCGAAGCGGATTTCCTGCCGGGGCTGATCGTCGATCGCTACGACGATGTAGTGTCGCTGCAGATCCTGACCCAAGCCATGGATGCGGACCCCGTTAGGGCGGCGATGGTAAAAACATTGGCCGAAGCACTGGAGCCGGCAGGAATTGTGGAACGCGTGGACGGCCGAATCCGTGACTTGGAGCAATTGCCGCCACGGAAATCCGAACTGTTGTGGGGAGAAAAAACTTCCACCGTCATCACCATGAATTCCGGAGAGACGACCGGCGGGCCTGCCGACGGCGTGCGCTTTCACTACGACGGTTTGGAGGGTCAGAAGACCGGTGCATTTCTGGATCAGCGCGAGAATTACGCGGCGGCGGCGCAATATGGGCACGGAGAAGCGCTCGACGTTTTTTGTTACCAGGGCGGATTTGCGCTGCACCTGGCGGCGAAGTGTTCGAGCGTGACTGGAGTCGACAGCTCGCGTCCAGCCCTTGAGATAGCGGAAAAAAATGCGGCCCAGAACGGGCGCGACCTGGAGTGGATCGAAGGGAATGCCTTTGATCTGCTTAAGGACTACGCGGCTGCCAAACGCCACTACGACACGATTGTTCTGGATCCCCCAGCTTTCGCAAAGACCAAGCGGGACCTGGAAAAAGCCCTGCGCGGATACAAGGAACTGAACCTGCGGGCGCTGAAAATGCTGCGGCCCGGAGGGGTTCTCATCACCTGCTCGTGCTCGTTCCACGTGGGGGCCCAGGACTTCCTCGAAACCATCTCGGTGGCGGCCGCCGATGCCCATCGCCCGGCGCGAATTCTGGAGAGCCGGACCCAGGCAAAAGACCATCCAACTCTGCTAAACGTGCCAGAAACCAGCTATTTAAAGTGCCTGATAATCAATGTAAAATAAAGTAAACAGAGCACATATTGTTCACATATTGTTGTTGACAATACTACACTCATATTTTATGCTTCGTCTGTGATGAATACACATCAAACGGAGCTGTAGAAGCTCCCAACAACATTCAAAAGCAGGAGGATTTTAGTCATGACGTTTGTTACCCGTTTCGATCCGTTCCGTGAGTTCGTCACGTTGCAGGACCGTATGAACAGGCTGTTCCGTGAGACACAACCGGAGGGCCGCGAAGAGGCTCTGACCACCAGCACATTTGCCCCGCCCGTCGACGTTTACGAGGACGAGCACAACATCACGCTCAAGATCGAAGTACCAGGAATTGACGAGAAGGACATTGACGTCCGGATCGAGAACAACACTCTGACCGTGCACGGCGAGCGCAAGTTCGAAAAGGAAGAGAAGGAAGAGAACTATCGCCGTGTGGAGCGCCAGTACGGCAGCTTCACTCGCACTTTCACGCTGCCCAGCACGGTGGACCCGGAGGAGGTCGAAGCCCACTACGATAAGGGCGTGCTGAAGGTCCGATTGGCCAAGAAGGCGGAAGCCAAGCCGAAGCAGATCAAAGTCAACGTGGGCAGCGAAAAAACGCTTGAGGCCAAAGGGGTAAGCAGGGCCGCGTAATACTTGAGGCTTATTGCCAGTTATGACGGGAGGCGGGAAGATTAGGCCTCCCGTTTTGTTTTGTAATTCTGTCATCGGGTCGGCTGCCGTTCTCGAATTGCAGAAATACCCGATTACAAACTTACAAAATCGCAGCTAGGCTCATCAGAGATCTGGCGAGGAATGAGGAAACATGGCGATTCGTTGGGACAAATTTACAGTAAAGGCGCAGGACGCGGTGCAGCGCGCGAGCGAACTCGCGTCCGAGCACGGAAATCCGGAGTTGTTGCCGGTCCATCTGCTGGCCGGCCTGATCGAGGACAAGGAAGGCATCGTCACGCCCGTGTTGGAGAAGATCGGTATCGGCCCACAGGGCGTGCTCAGTGACATCTATGCACAAATCGAGAAGCTACCGAAAGTTTCGGGAGCGGCCGCTCAGCCGACCATGTCGTCCCAGCTCAACCAGCTTCTGGACAAGGCCTTCAAAGAAGCCGACAACTTCAAAGACGAGTACGTCTCCACCGAGCATCTGCTGCTGGCGGCGACTGCGCTGAAGCGCGATCCGGCACAGGAACTCTTGGCCCGGCTCGGCGCGACCCACGACGCGATTCTCAAGGCGTTACAGGTGGTGCGAGGATCGCAGAAAGTGACGGACCAGAATCCGGAAGGGAAGTACCAGGCGCTCGAGCGCTATGCAAAAGACCTGACGGAGCTGGCCCGCCGCGGGAAGCTCGATCCAGTGATTGGCCGTAATGAGGAAATCCGGCGAGTGGTGCAGGTGTTATCGCGCCGTACGAAGAACAATCCAGTGCTAATCGGCGAGCCCGGCGTGGGCAAGACCGCGATCGTCGAAGGACTCGCACAGAGAATCGTCTCCGGCGACGTGCCCGAGGTGTTGAAGCACAAGCGAGTGGTCTCTCTGGATCTGGGGTCGATGCTGGCGGGCGCGAAGTATCGCGGCGAATTCGAAGATCGCCTGAAGGCCGTGCTGAAAGAAATTGAAGACTCGCAGGGACAGATCATCCTGTTCATCGACGAGTTGCACACGCTGGTCGGCGCAGGTGCGTCCGAAGGCGCCATTGACGCTTCGAACATGCTGAAGCCGGCGCTGGCGCGGGGCGAGCTGCGCGCCATCGGCGCCACCACTCTGAACGAATACCGCAAGTACATCGAGAAGGACGCAGCACTCGAACGCCGCTTCCAGCCCGTATTCGTGGGCGAACCAACCGTCGAGGACACAATCGCCATCCTGCGCGGACTGAAAGAGAAGTACGAAGTGCATCACGGCGTGCGCATCAAGGATTCGGCCATCGTGGCGGCGGCAACGCTGTCGCACCGTTACATCTCCGACCGTTTTCTGCCGGACAAAGCGATCGACCTGGTCGATGAAGCGGCAGCCTCGCTGCGCATCCAGATCGACTCCCTGCCGACCGAGATCGATCAACTCGAGCGGCGCGCCACCCAGCTCGAAATCGAGAAGCAGGCGTTGAAAAGAGAGGACGATGCGAATTCAAAAGAGCGGCTGGCGGTGGTAGAGAAAGAGCTGGCCGGGATTCGTGAGCAATCGAACGCACTCAAGGCGAAATGGAAACAGGAGAAAGACCTGATTGGTCGCATCCGCGAGTTGAAAGAGAAACTTGAGCAGCTCAAGACCGACGAGGCCACCGAAGAGCGCAAGGGAAATCTGGAACGCGTGGCGCAAATCCGTTACGGGTTGATCCGCCAGACCGAAGAGGAACTGAAAAAGCTCACAGCGCAGATGGAAGGCAAGTCCAGCCGCATGCTGAAGGAAGAGGTGGACGAAGAAGATATCGCGCGCATCGTTTCGAAATGGACCGGCATTCCGGTCTCGAAGATGCTCGAGGGCGAGGTTAAGAAGCTCATCAGCATGGAGGACCGCCTGCGGCAACGAGTCGTAGGGCAGGATGCGGCGCTGGAGCGGGTGGCCAACGCGATCCGGCGGTCGCGTGCAGGGTTGAGCGATCCCAAGCGCCCGATCGGATCGTTTATTTTTCTCGGTCCAACCGGCGTTGGTAAGACCGAACTGGCGCGCGCGCTGGCTGAGTTTTTGTTTGACGATGAGCATGCGCTGTTGCGCATCGACATGTCGGAATACATGGAGAAGCATGCCGTGTCGCGGCTGATCGGCGCGCCTCCGGGATATGTCGGCTATGACGAGGGCGGCCAGCTGACCGAGCAAGTGCGCCGTCGTCCCTATGCGGTGGTGCTGTTCGACGAAATCGAAAAAGCGCATCCCGACGTGTTCAACGTGCTGCTGCAAATTATGGACGATGGCCGGTTAACCGACGGCAAGGGCCGCACGGTGGATTTCAAGAACACCGTCATCATCATGACCTCGAACCTGGGGTCGGCGTATCTGCAGGCGGAGAGCGTGCTGTCTCCCGAGGCGTTCGACCGCGCCAGCAAACTGGTGATGGATGCTCTGCATGCGCACTTTAAGCCGGAGTTCCTGAACCGTGTGGACGACATCATTATTTTCCGTCCGCTGGACAAGGAGCAGCTGGTCAAGATCGTCGATCTGCGCCTCGAAGACCTGCGGCGGCTGTTGGCAGAGCGCAAGATTTCACTGGAGCTGACCGATGCTGCCAAAGAACTGCTCTTCACCGAGGGCTACGATCCAAATTTTGGAGCGCGTCCCCTGAAGCGGGCAATCCAGAAGCTGGTGCAGGATCCATTGGCGCTGAAGATTCTCGATGGCGAAGTATTGCATGGCGACCACGTGATCGTGGACGCCGACAGGAAGACGGGCAAGCTGTCGTTCCAAGTCAGCAAGCGCGTGGGAGAAAAAGAGCCGGCAGGAGCGAAGAAATAATTTCCCAACGGGATTGACTGATACCCAAGAGCAGCCCCGGAGAGCGCGAGTTCGAAAGTCGGATAAGAGCATAGAAATAGCCGCGAAGCGGCGCAAGATTGCAGCCCACGGCGCAAAGCCGTGGGTCAACACAAGGAACTGATTCAGTCCGGGAGGGCGAAAGAATAGTTGTGACACACACTCCGGAAGAACGACCCGTCTTCTCACCCAGCTTCCAGCAGGACGCTATTGCGACGAAGCTTGCCGAGTCTCGAACTGCTCCGCAATGTGCGCTTGCGACAGATACCACGCAACCATCACGCGGATGATGATGCCGAGTCCGCCCAGGACTAATGGCTTGAGTTGAACCATTACCACCGCTCCCGAAACCGGCGGCACCAACATCACAATTCCGGCGCATGCAGCAAGGATCGCCGCGTGCCGCATGATGTTATTCAGCCGAATGAGGCCCCACGCGATCCCTCCGGCGGCAACCGCGATCAGCAGAAACATATAAGGCCCTGCCAATTCCAGCCCAAAAAGCAGCGGCGCGCCGGCGGCCATCGAAATCAGGCCGGGACGCGCGAGCATCAGCAGGCCGACGATTGCCAGGTAGAGTGCGCAGAGGGAAAAGACCGCGGCGATGGCGCGCACGCCGGAAGGCATCGAGTTGGATGTTGACTCGCTCACGGAGCGGCAGTGGTAGGGCGGGGAAAGCAGCACTTCCAGCCCTGAACTAGAAGCGTGGTGGAGGCGCCGGCGTTAGTGACCGAACATCCTGACGAGCGCCAAAATTGCCAATATCGCGATCACGATGGCCGCTACTTTCCAGAGATTTTCCATGATGCAAAGCATACTCACACTCAATTGTTTGCGCCACGTGCGCGCTCATCAGGTACTCGCGCCCGAGGAGAAGCCCCAACGGTTTGCTTGCTCCTCATGCCTTCCCGGATGTAATGTACCCGATCAACTTTCTCAATGAGGGGGATGTAATGAAACTCTATCGTTGGATTTTGTTCGTAGTGTTGGGGCTAGCTGGGAGACTGGTCTGGGGCCAGCAGGGAGCCACGCCCGTTAAGACTGTCGTCATCCGCGCCGGGCGTATCCTCGACGTGAAGACGGGCAAGACGCTTACCGGTCAGTCCATCGTGATCCGGGGTGACAGGATCGCGAGCATCGGAGCCGACGCGCAGGCCCCAGCGGGCACGACCGTTATTGAACTCCCAAACGCCACGGTCCTCCCCGGATTGATCGACGCGCACACGCACATCACCTTCACTCCAAATTTCGGCTACTCGCGTCTGGCGATTTCTGTCCCGCGCGAGGCTCTGACTGGAGCGCGCAACGCCAAAGTCACTCTGGAAGCAGGCTTTACCACGATCCGCAACGTGGGCGCCAGCGGCTATGCCGACGTCGCGCTGCGCGACGCGGTAAATGCCGGAGATGTTCCCGGCCCGCGCATGCTGGTAAGCGGTCCGGCGTTGAGCATTACCGGCGGACACTGCGACAACAATCTGCTGCCATTTGATTATCACGCCACCAACGGCGGGGTGGCAGACGGTGTGGAATCCGTCCAGCACAAAACGCGCGAGATCATCAAGTATGGCGCCGACCTGATCAAAGTCTGTGCCACCGGCGGCGTGCTTTCGAAGGGCGACAATCCACAGCATTCGCAATACACGCTCGACGAGATGAAGGCCATTGTGACCGATGCGCATCGGCTGGGCCGTAAGGTAGCAGCGCATGCGCATGGGGCGGAGGGAATCCGCTGGGCATCGATGGCAGGCGTGGATTCGATCGAGCACGGATCCTACATTGACGACGCCGCCATCGCCGAGATGAAGAAGAACGGCACCTACCTGGTGCCGACACTCTATCTGGCCGACTGGTTCTTCGAAAATGCCGAGAAGATTGGAACGCCGCCAGATCTGATCGCCAAAGGAAGAGAGGTTATGCCCGCCGCGCGGAAGAATGTCGCCCGCGCATTCGCCGCCGGAGTGAAAGTCGGCTTCGGCACCGATGCCGCCGTCTATCCGCATGGGTTGAACGCCCATGAATTCGCGGTGATGGTGAAGCTCGGACTGACGCCTCTGCAAGCAATTCAGTCGGCGACGATCAATGATGCCGACTTGCTGGGCTGGTCCGACAGAATCGGAACGATTGAACCGGGCAAGTGGGCAGACATTATTGCTGTGGACGGTGATCCGCTGGTGGATGTGACGACGCTGGAGCGGGCGAGGTTCGTGATGAAGGGTGGAGAGGTAGTCAAGAACGAGTACGGAAAATAACGCTGCGTTTGCAGATGTAGTTCCGGCGTGCTCCGTTCCAACGAGGAGAGTCTCAAAAAAAAGGCCGCCAGTTCCCACCGGCGGCCACAAAGTAGGTTGGAGACGGGTCGACCCGAGTCTCTGCTTACATCCCCGGGGCTCCCTGAATCTGATGCCCGCTGCGCAGTGTCACCCGTACCCCGCGCTGTGAGTTCACGCGGGTCGTGGCGCTCCAGTCGACTTCATCCGTGCTGATCACGCCACTCCCGCCGCCGGCCAATGTGTAGGTGATGCGGCCGTCCCGGTAGGTGAAATTGCCAACCGACAGGGCCATTCCGCTCTTGAGCACGAATACCGGCGTCCCTGGAGCACTCGCGACTACACGAGTAACCGAAACGCCCTGCGTCTCCGACGAGACGGCGCTGTTCGGATCCGGTACCGGTAGATTCTTCGTGACGAAGCTGGCATAGGAAGCATGCGGAACTGTGGGCTCTGTGTCCAAGGTAGGAGTCACATCGCGCGTCGCAGGACGGGGCGTAATCTGCCCCATCTGCGAATCATGGAAGGACCCACTCCTCGGTTCGCCGAAGTAATGCCATCCCGGCCCAAGGGGCGGGGTACCTTGTGCCACCGATGGCACCTGAACGTCGTCCATCAGTCGCAGAGTCATGACCGACTCGCCTTTAAGCGTCGGTCGCGGACCCCGCGCGGGGAGCATCAGCACTTTCCATGGCCACAACGGCGGGAGCATCCACTCAACAATGTCGCGTTTGGCATGCCCTTTGCCTCTGATTTCGCCCTCGCGGTTTACCTTATAGCCGCGCGTCGCGATGACCTTGGCATCCAGCGGCAGATCGCCGCTCGGCAACCCGATGCGGTCAAACTGCAGGTTCATATTTCCCTTGCCGAAAAAGTGGCCGGGATCTTTTGCCGACTCTAGGTGTCCCACCAGATAGCTGCCTCGTGGAAATGCCTGCTGGCCGAATGAGGTGATTCCGCGCAGATGACACAAAACGGGATCGCCGACGGCTACCGATGCTGAAGAGAAATTCGGTTCATTGAGGGTGCATTGCAGAAGCGTGCCGGCGGGCAGGACGACATCCCGCGTGCTGGCACTTAGGGTCAAACCTAGCACGATGACTGCCAGGCTGGCGTAAACCACGGACTTCATACCTCACCTCACTCTCGCGCGCCATTTCGCGATCGGGGGTATCGCGCGGAGCGCGCTCAGTTCTGCGCAGTTAACCACAGTCCTTTTCTCGGGTCAATCAAGACTTGCGATTGTCAGGCCCCGTTTTTGGGCCTGCGCATTCGTCAAGCCAGCGACCCGGGATGACGCTCTACGGGCCGGGTCTCCGCAATTCCTTTAGAATCTTTCTCTGTGTCCATTCAGTTTCAGATTGACGTGACGGACGGCCCGGCTCGTGTCGGGCGTCTTACCATCCCGCATGGCGTGATCGAGACCCCGGTGTTCATGCCGGTGGGAACGCTCGCATCCGTCAAGGGCGTGCCCCAGGACGTACTCGAAGAACTGGGTGTCCAGGTCCTGCTGGGCAATACCTATCATCTTTACTTGCGGCCGGGCATCGAAACCATCCGTCGGATGGGTGGTTTGCATGGATTTATGTCGTGGGATCGGGCGATCCTTACTGACTCGGGCGGGTTTCAGGTTTTCAGTTTGAATGAGCTGCGCAAGGTTAGCGAGGAAGGCGTTACATTTCGCTCGCATCTCGACGGTGCTTCGCACTTTTTTAGTCCTGAGAGCGCGATGGCTGCGCAGATCGGGCTGGGTGCCGACATAATCATGGCGTTCGATGAGTGTACGGAGTATCCAGCGGAGCGGGAACGAGCGCGGGCTTCGATGGAGATGACGCTACGCTGGGCGGAGCGGAGCAAGAAATATTTTGAGGAGCATAAGAATGAGGTGCCTTGGAGGACCCGCCATCTGTCCGCCGATCGCGAGCGAAAGCAGGCCCTTCGCTTCGCTCAGGATGACAATTCGGGGGATGGGGAGGGACATTACCAGGCGCAATCGCTCTTCGGCATCGTGCAGGGCGGGATGGATCTAGGGTTGCGGCGGGAGTCGGCTTTGCGGACTGTCGAAATTGGCTTTCCCGGTTATGCCATCGGGGGGCTGAGTGTGGGCGAGCCGCGGGAACTTACGCGAGAAGTGGTCGAATCCACCCTAGAGCACCTGCCTGCCGACACGCCTCGCTATCTGATGGGAGTCGGCACTCCGGAAGAGATTTCCGAATACGCGCGGATGGGAGTGGATATGATGGATTGCGTGCTTCCCACGCGCGCAGCCCGGCACGGGTTGCTGTTTACTTCGCAGGGCAAGGTTTCGATCAAGCAGGCGCAGTACACGCAGGACGAAGGGCCCCTCGACCCTAGCTGCGGTTGCCGCGTTTGCCGGCGGTATTCCCGGGCCTACTTGCGGCATCTTTATGCATCCAACGAATTGCTGGGGCAAGTCCTGAATACGATCCACAATGTGACCTACTACCTTGACACCATGCGGGCGGTCCGGCATGCTATTGAACTTGGGGAAAGGGCCCGATTTCTTTCTGAGCAGTCTGGGCCAAAACCATAGCGCGCCGCAGCGTAGCTCGGTACCCCTGGTCCAAGCCTGAAGTTGAAGGGTATCCGGCCTAAGAAGAAAGAATTCCCGCAGGCAAGCAGCGATAGAAGCAAATTAGTGCCGAGTTTTCCTCGGCGGCCCCAAAGAGGGTGCTTCAGACTGCCCCGGCTGAGGGCGGCATTTTGCCGTAATTTCGTTCCAGGGGATCAACTTGGCAGTCGGCGCAATTTTGACGGGTTGGCAAAGCGGATTGGCGGTGTGGTTGCAGGGTTCCCTTGGTTCGGGCCTTCCGCAGATAGCGATGCTGGTGTTCATCTTCGCTATCTTTTACTTCCTGCTGATCATGCCGCAACAGCGGAGACAGAAAAAGTGGCAGGTGATGCTGAGCGCTCTAAAGACGGGCGATAAGATCACCACCAGCGGCGGTCTGCGCGGGACGATCATCAGCCTCAAAGATGACGCGGTCACACTGCGCGTGCCGCCAGACAATCTGAAGCTGGAAGTCAGCCGAGGGTCGGTAGTGTCGGTGACGACGGCGGAAGAAGGAAAATGAAAGGCTGCGAGCTACGAGCGATCAGGTCAATCCATAAGATTGCTCGATGCTCGTAGCCCGCAGCTCGAAGCCATGCGGTAATTTTTTATATGAATAAGAATCTTACCTGGAAGTTGTTCCTGATTCTCGGAATCATGGTGGTGTTTACGCTGGGGATTTTCGGTCCCCCGTGGAACTGGTCGGGGCGGGGACCGCTGGCGGCCGTCACCGATCG
The DNA here is from genome assembly GCA_046727255.1 of Acidobacteriota bacterium. GTDB lineage: Bacteria > Acidobacteriota > Terriglobia > Terriglobales > Acidobacteriaceae > Acidiflorens. Next base: position 15,016 of record JBKPCG010000116.1, read on the forward strand.
CATCCATCTGGGTCTCGATCTGAAGGGTGGCACCCACCTGATCCTGCAAGTGCAGGTGAATGACGCTGTCAATGTGGATTCCGACAACGTGATGGCCCGTCTTAAAGAAGATATGCGTGCGCGCAAGATCAATTACACGGAGATCAGCAAGCCCGATCCGGTAAACCATCCCGACATGGTGGTGATCAAGGGCGTGCCGCCGGAGCAGAGGTCCGATCTCCAGAGCATCGTTGCCGATCGCTTGCCCGAGTACAACATCACGTCGGGGGCAGAAAATTCCTATACTGTTACGATGAAGGCGCAGAGCTTGGCCGACCTGAAGAATCGCGCTGTCGCGCAGGCCATTGAGACCATCCGCAACCGCATCGACTCGTTGGGTGTAAGCGAGCCGGTGATCCAGGAGCATGGGCTGGGGCAATACCAGATTCTTGTGCAGTTGCCGGGCGTAGACGATCCCGCACGAGTCAAAGAGATTATGCAGTCCACCGCGATGCTTGAGATCAAGCAGGCGCTGGGCGGACCCTATTCGAGCCAACAACAGGCATTGCAGGACCGGGGCGGAGTGTTGCCTCCGGATGCCGTCCTGATGCCGGGCCGGAGCATCGGTTCGAGCCGCGATGAGAACGCCGAAGCCTGGTACCTGATTTCCAGAGCCTCGGCCGTGACCGGACGCGATCTGCGCGACGCTCAGGCTAGCCGGGATGAAAACGGGCAGCCGGCCGTAAAGTTCACTTTGAGCGGGGAGGGCGGACGCAAGTTCTATTCCTTCACATCCGCGCACGTGGGTGACAACCTCGCCGTCGTGCTCGACAACAAGGTGCAGGAAGTCGCGGTCATCCGGGACGCGATTCGCGACAGTGGCGTGATCAATGGAAAGTTTACCGAGCAGCAGACGCGCGATCTTTCGATGGTGCTGCGCTCAGGGGCGCTCCCGGCCAGCATCAAGTATCTTGAAGAGCGCACCGTCGGCCCGTCGCTGGGCGCGGACTCGATCCGCTCGGGCATTCGGGCTGCCATCATCGGCATGCTCGCGGTGCTCATCTTCATGCTGATCTACTACCGGGGAGCGGGCATTAATGCTGACCTCGCGCTCATCCTGAACCTTATTATCCTGCTCGGATTCATGGGCTACTTCGGAGCCGTGCTGACGTTGCCTGGAATTGCGGGTGTGATCCTGACGGTCGGCATGGGTGTGGACTCGAACGTCCTGATCTTCGAGCGCATTCGGGAAGAACTCAGGAACGGCAAGACGCCGCCCTCGGCAGTGGAGCAGGGCTTCAGCCACGCCTGGATCACCATCGTGGACACGCACGTGACGACGATCGTGTCGGCGGCGATCCTGTTTATCTTCGGCACCGGGCCGGTACGAGGTTTTGCCACCACGCTGGTGTTTGGTCTGGCGGCGAACCTGTTTACAGCGGTGTTTGTTTCACGGGCGATTTTTGACTGGGTGCTAAGCCGGAAGCAGCGCGGCGAAGCGCTCAGCATTTGAAACTGGGGTTGGAATGGAATTTTTTCGCAATACCAACATAGATTTTCTCGGCCAGAAGTGGTACTTTCTCGCTTTTTCGCTGGTGTTCAGCTTGGCGGGCATGGCTTCCATTCTGTTCTGGCATGGCATCCCGCTGGGTGTAGACTTCCGGGGCGGGACGCTGGTGTACGTGAAGTACGCGCATACCCCCAGTCCCGCTGCGATTCATGCGGAACTGGCACGGGCAGGATTGAAAAATGCCCGGGTGCAAGCCTATGGACCGGCCGCAAACAACGAGGTTTTGATTGCGCTCGACATTCAGGAGACCAGCGAACAGGCTCTCGATAAGGGCAAGATCCAGATTATTCAGGCGTTGCAAAGCAACGCCCCGGCCGGGAAACAGGATCTGAATAATGCCAGTTCTTTGACAATCTTGAACTATCTGCTGGAGAAAGACCCATTGCGTCTGGGCGCGGACGCCAACCAGCGGTATACCGCCATTGCTCGTGCCATCGTCGACTACCGCGATAAGCAGAAAGGCGGCGTGCTGGCCTTGCTCGATGAGTTGAAAGCGGTGGCTGATCCCGCGGTGGTGACGTCGCTCCAGGATGGTTTTTTCGTTTCCGACTTCGGCGTGCGGAACGTCGAGATCGTTGGGCCGCAAGTGGGCAAACAGCTCCGGAATCAGGCCTTTTTGGCAACCGCGTATTCATTGGCGGGAATGCTGGTATACCTGGGCTTTCGTTTCGAGTGGATCTATGGTGTGGCAGCGGTGCTGACGGTGTTTCACGACACTTTGATCACGGTGGGCGCGTTCTCCCTTCTGAACTGGGAGATCTCGCTGACCGTGATCGCCGCCATCCTGACTTTGATTGGATACTCGAATAATGACACGATTGTGGTCTTCGACCGGATCCGGGAAAACATCAAGCTGCTGCGGCGGGAGAAGCTGGCGGACATCGTCAACAAAAGTATTAATCAGACTTTAAGTCGAACTATCTTGACAGCGGGCTTGACATTCCTTACCGTGCTTGCTCTGTTCCTCTTTGGTGGCGAGGTGCTGCGCGGGTTCAGTTTCGCCCTGGTAATCGGAATCCTGATCGGGACATATTCGTCGATCGCGATTGCAGCGCCGATTCTGGTTGCCTACCAGGACTGGCGGCAAGATCGAGGCAAGCGGCCCGTTGCCATGCCCCCCAGATCGGGCACCCGACAGGATAGTCCGAAGGAAAAAGTTAAGGTGTAGGGAAGAGCTATTTGCCGTAGAATCATGGACCTGCCCGAAGAGACAGGCGTTGCTGAAAACGGGAGCAAAGCGGATACAGGTGGTGTCTAAGGTTACGTAGGGTCTGATGTAGGGAGAAGCCTATGTTTGAAGATAGCCTTATCGAATCGGGAAACAAGCTCAAGACCAAGCGGCTGGCCACATCGATTGTTTCGTTTTTTGGCCAGTTCCTGCTGCTGGGAATCCTGATACTAATCCCGCTGATTTACACCGAAGCGCTGCCCAAAACACAGTTGATGACCTTCCTGGTAGCGCCACCGCCACCGCCGCCACCACCGCCGCCACCGGCCGCCGTTGTAAAGGTGGTCAAGATTCAGAGCGATGTGGTCAATGGTCAGCTGCGCACGCCCACCAAGATTCCAGAAAAAGTCCAGATGATTAAGGAAGAGGAGGCGCCTCCAGCGATGGCCGGCGGAGTAATGGGTGGCGTTCCGGGTGGCGTCCCGGGAGGCCAGATGGGTGGTGTGATCGGTGGCATGATCAACTCCACGGCAAACATACCCAAGGTCGCAACACCGCAGCGGATTCGAGTCTCGTCGGGTGTTTCCCAGGGTCTCCTGATCAAACGTGTGCAGCCGAACTATCCACCCCTGGCGCGACAGGCCCGGATTCAGGGCACGGTGATATTGCAGGCGGAAATCAGCAAAGAAGGCACGATTCAAAACCTGCAATTGATCAGCGGACATCCCATGCTGGCGCCAGCGGCGATTGAAGCTGTCAAGCAGTGGCGCTACAAGCCCTATCTGCTCAATGGCGAGCCGGTAGCGGTGGACACGCAGGTGCAAGTGAACTTCACTTTGTCCGGAGGCTAGACCGGGCAGAGTAGTGGCAGTCGGGCCCTCCCCGTCCGACATTTTTCCTATCGACGGGAAGCTTGGGTGGTCCTTCACCCGAGGGCAAGTCTGTCCGCGAATTTTTCAACGCGGCACGGTAGCAAGGGATTCGGCTCGGACCGGGGTTCCGGCGGTGAGCGGAGCGTCGCGTCTGGGTAGCTATCCCGCGGATGCGGGAGAGGCAGTCACAGGCAAGTTCAGACGAGGTCCGAGGAGGAAAAGCAACTCATGTTAGTTAACCTGACAGCAGTCGCACTTTGCAACACGCATATTTTCGCCGCCATGCTCTTTCAGGGAGAGAGCTCGGTCGGTTGGGACCCGATTTCGCTATGGAAGCAGATGGGGCTTCTGGCGAAGGCCGTGGTCATCATTCTGTTCATCATGTCGGGCTGGTCAATCGGCGTCATGATCGATCGCTGGATGGCTTTTAACGCGGCCCGCAACCAATCGCGTTCGTTCGCCCCCGCCGTTGCGGGAGCTCTGCGCGAGGGCAAGATTGACGAGGCCATCAAGGTAGCCGAGCGCAACAAGAAGAGCCACCTGGCGAAAGTGGTCACCGCCGGCTTGATGGAGTTCAAGGCCCACCAGGACAGCCCGGGCGAAATTCCCGGCGAAACCATCGAAGCTTCCAAGCGCGCTCTGGAGCGCACCGAAGCGATCGTCCACGCTGAACTCAAGCGCGGACTCGGTGGTTTGGCGACCATCGGCTCAACCGCTCCCTTCGTGGGACTGTTTGGCACGGTGGTCGGTATTCTGAACGCCTTTAACGGTATCGCCAAGGAAAAGGCAACCGGATTGGCGGCAGTCGCGGGCGGCATTTCGGAAGCGCTGGTGACTACCGCGGTCGGATTGTTTGTAGCGATTCCGGCGGTTATGATGTTCAACTACTTGACCGGCCGCGTGGAAGCGTTCGACGTGGAGATGGATAATTCCTCCAGCGAACTGATCGACTACTTCCTGAAGCGCCGGAGCATGCGCCGCACCTAAGGCCGCGGAGACGGCAGTCGCTGACATGAGTTGCCGGAGGGCGCCCCCGAGTGGGACGCCTCTCCTCCACTTCAGGAGCGACGGAGCTGAGCGCAGTCGCAGCACTGGAAAGGAACATCCATGGCATTAGCGATACGAAACGAAGGAGCCAAGGTCAACTCCGACATCAACGTCACCCCCATGGTGGACGTGATGCTGGTGTTGCTAATCATCTTCATGGTGGTCACGCCCATGCTGCAGCATGGCCAGCCAGTGGACATGGCGAAAGTGAATAATCCGGCGCCCATGCCCGATGCCGATAAGGAAGACGCGCTACTGGTGGCGGTCACCCGCGAAAACAAGGTTTTCTTCGGGACAGATCCCATTAAGCCCGAGGATCTAACGCAAAAGATCAAGGACCGCCTTACCAACAAAACGGACAAGCGCGTTTTCATCAAAGCCGACGCGCGCGCCAAGTTCGGATGGGTGGTCGAGGTCGTGGACAATGTCCGCGCTGCTGGGGTGGATCAACTCGGCCTCTTGACCGATCAGAAGAAGACCCCTGGAAATTTGACGCCGCCCCCGGGCGCTACCGGCGGGCAGTAGTCGCGAGCAGTAAAGCAAGGAGATCAATTATGGCAATGGCACTTGGCTCGGGCGGGGGTCAAAGCGCGAATATTAACGTCACGCCGCTCATTGACGTGTTGCTGGTGCTGCTGATCATCTTCATGGTGATTACGCCGCTGACGCCCAAAGGCCTGGACGCGCTGGTGCCGCAGCCGCCGCCGCCCAACCAGAAGCAGCCGCCGCCCACGCCCGATCGCACGATCGTCGTGCAGCTCATTGATCGCGGTCCAGGACAGACCCCGGCATTGAAGATCAATCAGGACGAAGCGACTTGGGAAAACCTCCAGGGCCGTCTGACCGACATCTTCAAAACGCGCGCGGAAAAGGTCATGTTCGTGAAAGGGGACGACAACATTCCCTTCGCGGACGTGGCCAACGTGATCGACATCGCGCACTCGGCGGGCGTGGATAAAGTCGGCCTGATCACGGCCAAGATCGAAGCGGGCGGCTAGATCGCCACCCGGGATGAAGCGGGCAGGCAGGTGCGAACCAGTCCCGATGTGCGCCTTGCCGATCCCGCCGATGCCCACGTTCTTCCACTCCGTGGCAAGGGAGATTCATAAAGCTGATGAAAAATACCGCGAAGGTTCTAGTGGTACTGGCCGCCGGTCTGGTGCTGCTGCTCGGCACCGGTTGCAACAAGTTGAAGGCGCGCGACCAGCTCAACAAAGGCGTGCAGGCTTTCAAGAACAACAAGTTCGAGCAGGCGATTGATCACTTCCAGCAGGCGGTGACGCTCGATCCCTCGCTCATCAACGCGCGGCTCTACCTGGCGACGGCCTACGCCCAGCAATACGTCGGGGGTGTAGATACTCCGGAAAATATCCGCATGGCGGAGCAGGCAATCGAGCAGTACAAGCTGGTGTTGCAGGCCGACCCCAAGAATATCAACAGCGTGAAGGGCATTGCGTACCTCTACCTGCAGATGAAAAAATTCGACTTGGCCAAGGAGTATTACAAAAAGGCCTCGGAAGTCGATCCCAACGATCCTGAGCCGTATTACTCGATTGCGGTGATCGACTGGACCCAGACCTACCTGCCGCGCCAGGAAGCGCGAGTTCAACTCGGAATGAAGCCGGACGATTCCCTTCCCGCCAAGGACAAGAAAGTCTGTGCCCAGGTACGGGAGAAGAATGCCGCCAATATTCAGGAAGGCATCGACAACCTGAACAAGGCGATCCAGCTCCGTCCAGACTACGACGATGCCATGGCCTACTTGAACCTGATGTATCGCGAGCGTGCCGACGTCCAGTGCGACGATCCAGCGGCCCGCATGGCCGATCTAAAGACCGCCGACGAGTGGGTGGACAAGAACTTCGCTACCAAAAAAGCCAAAGCGGAAAAGCAGCCGGGCACAGGCGGCATCGTCATGGACCAAAACAAATAGTTTTTCTTACTCGCAATAAGGGCCCCTCGCTTTCGCGATGGGGCCTCTTTGTTTGTCGCAACGCCCCGGCCACGGCAACACCTCATACTCACTTCGCGGCATGCGCGCGACCATGTCCGACAAGTAGAATCGAAGACGGTACGCGGCATGTTCAAAAAAATCCTGATTGGCAACCGGGGAGAGATTGCGGTGCGCGTCATCCGCGCCTGCCGTGAGATGGGCATCGCAACAGTGGCCGTGTATTCGGATGTGGACCGCGCCGCTCTGCATGTTCGTAAGGCGGATGAGGCTTACCACATCGGGCCGGGGGAGGCGTCCGAGTCGTATCTTCGCGTGGACAAGATCCTTGATGTCGCCCAGCGCTCCGGAGCGGAGGCCATCCATCCTGGATACGGATTTCTTTCCGAGAACGCGACTTTCGCGCAGGCGTGCGCTGATGCGGGCGTGAAGTTCATCGGGCCGACTCCGGCTTCCATGGAAATGATGGGCTCGAAGACGCGCGCCCGCCAGGAGATGGAAGAGGCTGGTGTGCCGTTGGTGCCGGGCACGTCTCGCGGACTCGAATCCCCCGAAGAGGCAGAACGTGTGGCCGAGCGCATCGTTTATCCAGTCGTGCTGAAAGCGGCTGCCGGTGGCGGCGGCAAAGGCATGCGGCTCGTGCACAGTCGCGAAGAACTGCGCTCAGCGCTGGAGGCAACCGAGAGTGAAGCCCAGCGGTCATTTGGGGACAGCGAAGTCTATGTCGAGAAGGCCATCGTGAATCCCCGGCACATCGAGATACAAATATTGGCCGATGAACACGGAAACACGGTCTGGCTGGGAGAGCGCGAATGTTCGGTTCAGCGCCGCCATCAGAAAGTGTTGGAAGAATCGCCGTCGCCGATCGTAGATGCCGACATGCGCCGCCGCATGGGTGAAGTCGCGGTACGAGTCGCGCGGGCCGCGCACTATACCAACGCGGGCACGGTCGAGTTCCTGGTGGACCAGCAGAAGAATTTCTACTTCCTGGAAATGAATACGCGCTTGCAGGTGGAACATCCCGTCACCGAACTGATCACCGGACTCGACTTGGTGCACTTGCAGATCCGCATCGCGAACGGCGAAAGACTGCCCTTCACGCAGGACGAAGTAAACATTCGCGGGCATGCGATCGAATGCCGCATCTATGCGGAGGATCCCGACAACAACTATTTCCCGAGTCCCGGGAAAATTACGCTGCTGCTGTCGCCGTCAGGGCCTGGAATTCGGCGGGACAGCGGAATGTACGAAGGCTGGACCGTGCCCATCGACTACGATCCACTGCTCGCCAAACTGATCGGCTATGGGACCGACCGGCAGCATGCCATCATGCGGCTGCAGCGGGCACTGAATGAATATTTCGTGGCTGGCATCAAGACCAATATTTCGCTCTTCCAACGCATCCTGCAGGACACTGATTTTCAGGCAGGCAACCTCGACACCGGCTATCTCGACCGTCTGTTGGCGAAAGAAAAGATGCCGGCGTCGGAGCGCGCTCAGAGTCCGGCGATCGCAGCCATTGCTGCGGGGTTGTTCTCGCTGCTGGATCCTGTGTCGGCCTCTCGCAAGAATGGAAGCACGGGCGGAACTGCTTCCGCGGCCTCCAACTGGAAGCAAAAGGGACGCTCCGAAGCGCTCCGCTGATTCATAATATGGTTTACGAAGTCACAGTAGACGGCAAGCCGCACCGGTTGGAACTTGAGCGTGCCGAGGGTGCGTGGAAGTGTCGCCTAGATGGGCGAGAGATAAACGTGGACGCGGTGTTGGCGCATCCGGATGTGCTGTCATTGCTGGTCGATGGGCGCTCCTACGAGATCAAACGCGAGCCGACTGACAGCGACCTTCATTTGTGGGTTGGTAGCACGCGCTTCGCGGTAGAACTCCGTGATCCACGCTCCTTCCGCTCACGACGAGATGGAACCAGGGACGCGAGCGGCCCCAGAGAGCTGGTAGCTCCGATGCCGGGAAGGATCGTGCGAGTACTGGTGTCTGAGAAATCCGAGGTCGAAGCCGGCCAGGGCATACTGGTCGTGGAAGCCATGAAGATGCAGAACGAAATCAAGTCGCCGAAGAAGGGTGTGGTGCAGAAGATCCTGGCCGCGCAGGGCGCGACCGTGAATGCTGGGGATGTACTGGCGATCGTGGAGTGAAAGCACAATTCGCTCCTGCACTTTTGCGCTCTTGAGCCAGGCAGCCAGCTCCCAAAACCCACACCCCAGGGTCTCCGGTTGCAGTACCTCCGTCATCTAAACCTCCTCCCCCCATGCGGATACCATGAATCCAGCGGTGGAGGTGTCTCTTGAAGTGGCAACGCATCATCAGTTTGGCGACGCTGGCAATTTCGGTGTTCACGCTCTTCCTGGTATTGCGCAAGCCGGCGCCGGTTGCTGTCCCGATCTCTCCCGCGGCCACGGCCGCCAATGCGCAGTCCTTCCAGGAGAAAGTGAGCCGACTGGATCAGCCAACGGCCCCGGGAGAACGCGGGAGCGAAGTTCGCCTGACTGGCGGAGAATTGACGGCCGCAATTGCGCAAGCGACCGGGTTGCTCCCCTCGACCACGACCGCAGCTTCAAATGCCAACGGTGTTTCATCGTCATCGACCCCGTCCTCTCCCGGCGGCGCTCCGGAATTTCCCGGCGCGGTTCCCAATATCAAGGATTATCAGGTTTCGATGGACGGCGACATCGTGCGTGGGCAGTTTCTCACTCAGATCGCCGGGAAAGACGTGTACCTCACCCTGGCCGGACACCTCGGCGCCAAAGACGGCTACGCCACCTTCGAAGCCACCGAGGTCAAGTTGGGCGACCTCAGCGTGCCGGTATCTCTGGTCAATGATGCCCTCCAGAAAAAACTGGCCGAGCAACACGATCAACTGAAGTTGCCGAACAACGTCAAAGACCTCAAGGTCGAGAACGGCGAACTGGTATTCGTGGAGAAGTAGATCGAGGCCTCAAATTCCAGGCCGCCAACATCAGAATCGAGAGGCTCCGCGACCCGAAACATGCCGTCATTGCAGAAACATTTCAACTTGTAAAGCAGAAGTTGAGTCCCACGACACACGACGGTTTCCACCGCATAGAGATTTCTAATCTCCATCTAATCTATTTCTAACCGAAGCAGGTTCCAATCTATAGACATGACCAGCCTGCCTCTCACGCCCAATTATGCGAATCACATCCTGGTGGCTAGCCCCAGTAGTGCGGTCCGCCAGCGCGTCCTCGAAAGTCTACGTTCTCCGGACCGGCGAGTGGAGCAGGCCAGTGGAGGAGCGGAGGCGCTGGACCATTTGGAGAGCGGCCTTTGGCAGGTGCTCTTTCTGGACCGCTCACTGCCCGACCTGAACGCGGAAGAGCTCAGCCAGATCATTCGGGAGCGGTTTCCTGCCGTCGAGATTGTGCTGCTCGATTCGGAACCTGACGCGAGAATGTCCGTCGCCGAAAAAGAACGTGTGGCGATTCCGGTGCTTGAGCCAGCCACGCTCGATTCGTCGTTTCCGTCACGGGCGGCCGCCGTGAACTCAATTCTGCAAGCGCCGTTGCCGGGGATGATCGGCGGTTCGTGGAAGATGCAGCCCGTCTATCGAGAGCCCGACTCTTAGCACGGCGGGACACCACCGTCTTGGTTACTGGTGCGACGGGAAGCGGCAAAGAGCTGGTCGCGCGCGCCATTCACAATCTGAGTCCGCGCACGTCTCGCGCGTTTGTGGTCATCAACTGCGCCGCGATTCCAGAAGCGCTGCTCGAATCCGAGCTCTTCGGGCACACGCGCGGTGCCTTCACAGGCGCGATGCAATCATACGCCGGCAGAATCCAGACCGCACAGGGAGGCACGCTCTTTCTCGACGAGATCGGCGACATGCCCCTCAGTCTTCAGCCGAGGCTCCTGCGCTTTTTGGAACAAAAGGAATTGCAGCGGCTCGGCAGCTCCGACGTGGTGTGCGTGGATGCGCGTGTAATCGCCGCCACCAATGCGCGCTTGCCGGCCCTGGTCCGGCAGGGAAAATTCCGGGAAGACCTCTACTATCGTCTCTGCGCTTTTCCCATCGAGATTTCACCCTTGCGGGAACGTCCGGAAGACATCCTGCAGTTGGCACAGCACTTTCTGGACAAATTCTCTCTGCGGCCTCCCGCGCCGGAGTTGTCGGCGGAAGGCGCACAGCTGCTGAAGCCTCACTCTTGGGCGGGCAATATGAGGGAACTGCAAAATGTAATTGAACGCGCGCTTATTCTAGCCGAGGACGAACTGCTGATCCTTCCGGAACATATGCTCAGGCCTGCGACCGGTGCGAACAGCTAGAAATGGGCCATCTACAACCGTAACCCTTTGTTGCCCTCCCTCCCCCAATAAGAATCTTCTAAGCCGATCCGTGCCCGGCTGGCACTGGCCTTGCAAGAAGTATTGTTCATGTCATCCTCTCCCGTCCCCCGAGACCCGGCGCCCACACCTGATCATCCCCTGGCACGTGCATTCGCCTCGTTCACCGAAGCGGCGAGTTCCGGTTCGTTGAGCCTGGACTGAAAGCGGCGCTCAGCAAGAAGGTTCATTTTTATGAGCAAGCACCCCGTGCATGCCTACGGCGGTCTGCAAGCCGAGGCCGAGCTGGAGCGCGTTCTGGTGGAACAACTTCAAGGTGCGCTACCTCGCACGCCGGATTCACGAACACCTGCCCCGCCACGTGCCGCTGGAAGACTCGGTCCATGCCGGAGTCGTCGGCCTCATCGATGCCCTCGGCAAATTCGACCAGTCGAAGCACGTGCAGTTCAGTTCCTACGCCAAGTTCCGCATTCCGGGCGCTATTCTTGACAGCTTGCGCGAACTCGACTGGAGCCCGCGCGAACTGCGTCGTAAAGGCCGCATGGTCGAGGAGACGTACAGCACCCTCTCCGGCAAGTTGGGACGCGCTCCTAACGAGACTGAAATTGCGCACGAGCTCGGGCTGGAGCTCCGCGAACTGCAATCACTTCTGGCGGAACTCGATGGCCTGGAACTGGGAAGTCTGCGCGTGGAGTCTCCTCGTGACGGGAAAGAAGAAGACCTCACCGACCGCGTTTCCGGCGCGCCGGACGAAACTCCATTCTTTTTTTGCTTGCGCTCGGAAATGAAGCACTTGCTCTCGGAGGCGATCGGCCAGCTGCCAGAAAAGGAGCAGCGCCTTCTTTCGCTTTACTACTACGAAGAACTCACCATGAAGGAGGTAGGAGAGGTGCTGGGCATCGTGGAATCGCGGGTCTCGCAGATTCATTCTCTATCCATGGTGCGCTTGCGCACCCGCCTGAATGCGCTGCTGGCTGGCACACCGCCGACTGCCCGCGCCAAAGCTGCCGGAATGCCATAAGAGGATGCTATGGACAAAGTATTGAACCAGGAAGAAATAGATGCGATGGTACGAGTTGCTCGCGGAGGCCAGGCCGGAGCCACATCGCCGGCTCAGCAGGTCGTGCAGCCCTGGGATATCCGCCAGGCCGGGCAAATTGGTAGCGAGCAGATGCGTGCCATCAACCAGTTGCACGAAGTCTGTGCCCGCAACCTGACCGCCTCGGTCGGAGCCTACCTGGGCATTGCCTTTGACTGCAGCCTGGTTTCGGCCGAGCACTTTACTTACCGCGAATTCCTGCAGCGACTTCCGTGGCCAACGCGCCGTTTGGCCGGATCCCGTTCGGGATCCTGGAGGCCTTTCAGATGCTCCCACTGCACTTCGTGCAGGCGACGAACACTCTATACATCGCATTTGGCGAGCGCGTCGATTACGCCGCGCTCTATACCATCGAGAAAGTCCTCGATTGCCGCACCCAGCCATGCGTGGGAGTACGCAAGAGCGTGGCCGCCAAGTTAGACCAGATGCGTCAGCAACCGCGACCCCACGAAGTTGAATTTGGACCCATGCACGACTGCACGGAGATCGGACGTGTCAGCGCGAGCTACATGTTAAGACTGGGGGCGGACGAAGCCCGGCTCGGCCGCGTGGGACAGTTCATCTGGCTGCGTCTGAGAGTCCAAGCCTCGCACACTGACTTACTTTACCGTCTCGGCGTTGAGTCTCAGAGCGCGAAAAATGGGCAAAGGCTTTCCCTGCCAGTGGAACTCATATCAGCCTCTGTCGCAGCCCAGCCCTGATCCATTGGTAGAGACGCGGCTTGCCGCGTCTCCGCCGACAGCGGACGCAGCCGGCCCAAAGGGTGCCGCGCGGCAAGCCACGTCTCTACCACTCATTTCTGTTGCACTGCCAAACTTACTACAGCGTCCGCTTAAACAACGGCACGGCCAGCGCCAGCGTTACGACCGCAAAAATCGACAGGTACATAATGTCGGGGACAATAGCGACCAGCCCGCTTTCCTTCAGCAACAGCGCCTTAAAACCGTGCACCGCGTAAGTGAATGGATCCACCTTAGCGATAGCCCGCAGCCAGGCCGGAAAAGCTTGAATCGGATAGATCGAGCCGCTCGGAAAAAAGAGCAGCGTATTAAGAATGCCAAAAACGGCGCGCGGCACCAGCGGGTCCTCGACTCGCACCATCATCAGGAACATCATGCCGTTGAAGGCCAGCGAAACACTCGCGATCAGCAACACGAGGCCGACCGCGGTTGAGAAACTGAAAATCGTTCCGACGCCCGCGATCAGCGAACCGATCACAGTGATGACAGCTCCTGTCAAAACGGCCTTGATCGCGCCGGCCCCGGTCAATCCGAATACCAGTTCGGTTTTTGTAATCGGAGTGACCAGGTATCCCTCGTGGATTCCGCGCGCCTTGTCATCGATGTACAGCATTCCGCCGCCGATCATCACCGATACGAACATCGCCAAAGCAATCGAACCCGGCAGCAGATACTTCATGTACTCGATGTAAGGGTAAAGTTCCACGACATCGAGCGCGGTTTGCTGTAGCAATCGCGGTTCGATGTCGGGCTCATTCAGGGCGGCGGTAATCCCCGCGAGCTTCTCTTCCATGGTGGAGCTCATGAAGTTGTCGCTGTTATCGACAATGAGCGCAATCCTGGGGCGATTTTTCTCATACACTCGCGCCGAGTACTGCGGCGGGATGATGACTGCGCCCTGGATCTTGCCGTTGCGGACATCTTCGCGTGCCTGCACTTCGTTGTCGTACTCGACTGGCACGAACGTCCGCGAGTTGGCCCGCACCGAATCGAAAGCCTCCTGAATCCGGATCGCCTGCGTGCCGTGGTCTTCATCGACAATGCCCAGCTTCGCGTCGCGAATCTTCCCGCCAAACGCGTTCCCCAGCACGATCAACTGCACCAGCGGGAAAATCATCGACACCATCATCAGCGCCGGCGAGCGGAAGAACTTGCGCATTTCGCGTTCGATAATCGCCATCATCCGGTTCATGGCTGAATCCCCGGCCGTTGCGGCATCACGAACTGGTAAGCTTTCACGAGTTCGTCGCGCAACTGCCGCCCGGTGTAGTGGACGAACACGTCGTCCAGTGTGGTGTTCTGGACCGTGAGCGTGCGCACCGGAACGCCAGCGTCCACCGCCATTTCCACCAATGCAGTCGTCGTGCGAGAGCCGTTCGCAGTCAGAACGCGGTACATGCCCGCTGCTTCATGCTGGACGGATGTCACTTCCGGCAGCGGGCGCAGCCGCTGCTCCCAGTCGGCCGGCGGATTATCAAATTGCACCTCGATTACAGTCGATCCGGGCACGCTCGCCTTCAAAGCCTCCGGTGTATCGAGCGCAACCAGCTTGCCGTGATCCACGATCGCAATGCGATTACAGAGACGGTCGGCTTCGTCCATGTAATGCGTGGTGATGAGCACCGTGAGTTTGCGCTTCGACTTGATGTTGGTCAACATCTCCCACACCGCCACGCGCGAAACCGGATCAAGGCCGGTGGTCGGTTCATCGAGAAAGAAAATCTTCGGACTGTGGACCAAGCCCCGCGCGATCTCCAGCCGCCTGCGCATGCCTCCGGAAAGCGTCTTGGTTTGCGCATCCCGCCATTTGGTCAGGTCAACAGTTTCCAACAGTTCGTCGATTGCCTCTTTGCGCCTCTTAGCGGGAACGTCGTAAAGCTTGGCGTAAATATTCAGGTTCTCTTCCACGGTCAGGTCGAGATCGCTGGTCATCGCCTGCGGAATTACACCAATCGCGCGACGCGCTTCGTCGGGTTCTTTGCTCACGTCATGCCCGGCGACGCGCGCCGACCCCGCGGTGATCGGGATCAGCGTCGTCATCATCCGGATCAGCGTGGACTTGCCCGCACCGTTCGGTCCCAGCAGACCGAAAATTTCGCCTTCCTTCACCTCGAACGAAACGTCGTCCACGGCGGTGAAGTCGCCGTACTTCTTCACAATGTGCGAGACCTCGATCGCGTTCGGAGCATCGGCCGGAATTTCGCTCTTACCGTTGAATTCCGAAACCGGAAGCGGAGCGTCATTGATCTTGCTAACCTCGGGGCTCATGGCTTCCCCGCTACTTCCGCGTTCTTCGGGGCCGCCACGCCTTTCAGCTGTTCCGGCGAAACCAGCACCTCCGCAGTCATGCCGGGAACGTAAGCGCCCTTGGGATTATCGAGGCGAACTTTCAACACGATCGTGCGGATATCGCGCTTGCGGCGGCCCACATCGCGCTGGGTAGCGAAATCCGCTTCGGCCGCTTTGAAGAAGACCTTGCCTCGCGTGACCGTGCCACCCGGGAGACGTACTCGAAGAGTGTCTCCCAGCCCAATGTGGTCGGCATCCGTCTCTGGAATGGCCACGCGCACCCAGGTGTCGCTGAGATCCACAACCGTAACGATTGCCTGACCAGCCATCAGAACTTCGCCCTCGCGAGCGGCTCGCACGAGTACCGTCCCTGTAACCGGGGCATAGATTTTCGTGTAGCCCAGCCGCACCTCCGCTTCCTTCAACTGTGCCTGGGCATTGGCGAGTTGCGCCTGCGTGGAAGCGACTGTGCTCTGCGCCGCGCCCGCCTGATTCGTGCGGGCAATCGCTGAATCAAGATCGGCTTGCGCCGCCCGAACCTGATCCTTCAATGCCTGCACGGTCGCCTGCTGCGCCTTCAGATTTTGTTCGGCCTGCACTCTCTCCATTTCTGAAGCTACGCCCGCTTGCGCCAGTCCGATAATGCGACGGCT
This sequence comes from Acidobacteriota bacterium, assembly GCA_046727255.1. Taxonomy (GTDB): domain Bacteria; phylum Acidobacteriota; class Terriglobia; order Terriglobales; family Acidobacteriaceae; genus Acidiflorens. The sequence goes on from JBKPCG010000116.1 coordinate 30,698, forward strand.
GTCACTCTCCACCCGCGTCAGCATAGCTTCCGCCTGCGCCAATTGTGACCGGGACGATTGCAGGCGCGCCTGCGCATTCGCCACATCGCTCGAGGTCGAACCCTTCGTAGCACGATGCGTATATTGGGTCTCGCTGACCTTGGACCGCAAACTGGAGATGGTGGCTGCCGCTGCTCGTTCCTGAGCCTCGAGCTCCGAAGGATCGAGCACTGCAATCAGGTCTCCCTGCTTGACGGGCGTACCTTCCTCCACCAGCAGTTTTGCGATGCGACCTCCGACTTGCGGGCTGACCACGATCTGATTCGAATCCACTGCGCCGACCAGCACCAGATCGTTTCCTCCCGGCGTTGAGAAGATGTAGTACAGCGAGGCGATCAACAAAAGCACGCCGAGCAGGATCAGAAACTTGTTGCGCACACTCATAAACGGCCTCCTGGCGCTGGCCTCGGGCGCGTGAACAGCGCAGCCGAGATGAAGTCGAGAACGAACGCCCGCCGCTCGGCAACGTGCTCCGGCGCAAGCGGATCGATCTTCATGAGGGTTTTGATAATCGGGGCGGCGCTGAAGTAGAAGATGATGACCGCGACCATGGACGGAATAAATTGCCTCGGATCGATGGGCCGAAATTCACCCGCCGCGATTCCTTCCCGCAACACCTCACCGAGCTTCTGATAAATAGGCTGGAAGTAGCTCTTCGCGACGCGCTTCATCTGGCCGACCCGGTCGGTGCCGGTGCGGATCCATTCGCCCTGCACCACTCGAGGGAAGCACGGGTTGGCAGCAATGTAATCGAAATAGGCGCCGAGATAGTTCAGTAATTTCTCTCGCGGCGGCAGTTTGCCTTCCAACGTCGGCACAACCGTGTCGCGCAGGCCGCTGAAGACCTGATCGAGCACAGCTTGATAAATCGCTTCCTTGTCTTTGAAGTAGTAGTAAAGCAGAGCCTTGTTGACGCCAGCTGCGCGGGCGATGGCGTCAGTACGCGCACCAGAAATGCCGTGTTCGGAGAATTCGTTGATAGCAGCCGCGAGAATCGCGGCGCGACTCTCCTCGGGCTTTCCCCGGGTACCGAGACGAATGCGGGCAGAGGCATCCATACCTAATTAACCAGTTAGTTAAATGCTACTCCGGACTCTCCCGCCAAGTCAAGCCCACTCCTTGGGCCCAGATTCAGCCCCGGTTTTCACGCTAATCCCGCGTCCGCGGATTGCCGATGATGAATGGGAGAGCCCCTGGAACGCTTCTGACAACCCGTCCCTGGCCATTACCCCCAACCCACCCACTCGCTGGAAGAGCCGGATACCACGGGGCCCTTCGCGTCCGGAAGCCGGAGTCATCCCTCATGGCGCTCCCAGTTCTACCTTGTCGGCGGCGCCGCACTCATTACCGCCAGCTTGATTTTCACCATTGTGCGCCTGCTCGACATGCCGGATCAGAGCCGGCTCGTGCAAGTTGCAGTCCGTCAAGTGGAAGTCCATGCCAACCTGATCCATAGCATCGAATGGGAGGCCATCGCGCGCCGTGAAGTAACCACCGAGTCGCTTGCCGAATTGCGCCGTACCGAAAGCCACATCCTACGCGCAACCCAGATGCTCGCCGCGAAGAAAGCGCATCCCGCCAGCATCGAGGGGTTGGACGCCGCCTGTTCCGAATTCGTGCACAACGTTGATCGCGAGATCGCCCTGGTGCAATCTGGACAACTCAAAAAGGCACGCCTGGTCGACAGGAGGGGATTCGATCCGAGCTTTCGGAGAATTCAGCAATTGGCTGATTTGATCAGCGATGAAGAAAGCCGGGCCGCAGAGAAGATAACTTTCACATCGAGGATTGGGCTCGTCGCGGCCGCACTATTCTCGACCAGCATGATTCTCGTGTACTTCCGCCGGCATCTGCCACCTACGCCGCCGCCAGCGCAAGTCAGTGATCACTCATCAGGACTCCCGCTCGGATTCCGTTTTACTCCCCGGCCGGCGCTCCACCCGCGATCGACGGCACCAGCAGCACTTCGTCGCCATCCCGGAACGCGTAGGTGTTTCCGCCGAGAAAGCGGATGTCCTCTTCGTTCACGTACACATTCAGGAAGCGCCGCGTCTGTCCGGCCTCATCGCGCAGATGGGGCTTCAGGTCCGGAAACTGGGTATCGAGCACGGAGAACAATTCCGGCAAGTTCGAGGCGGCACAAGTAAGGTGCGGCGTGCCAGCCGTGAGCCGCCGCAGTGCAGTTGGAATCTGTACAGTGATACTCATTTAGACCTCCACAGTTAGCGCCGGCTTCTCGCCGGCAAAAGTTGGGACACCACTCAGCTTGTTTTCGAGGAGCGCTTCAAATTCCCGCAGCTTGGGCGCGATCGGCGTCTCGGTTTCGTACTGGCCGGCAAGCACGTCGGTCGTCTTGAGGCCATTGCCCGTAATGCACAGCACCGTCGTCTCCTCAGGAAGAATACGATCCTGCCGGATCAACTTGCGCGCCGTCCCGACAGTGACGCCGCCCGCCGTCTCCGTGAAGATGCCTTCGCTTTCCGCCAGCAGTTTGATAGAAGCGACAACTTCGACGTCCGAAACATCCTCCGACCATCCGCCGCTCGACGTGATGGCCTTCACCGCGTAATGTCCGTCGGCGGGAGTGCCGATCGCGAGCGATCGGGCGATGGTCGCGGGCCGCTGCGGTTCGATCTCTTTGCTGTATTGCTTCACGGCAGTAGAGATCGGCGAGCAGCCGGTAGCTTGCGCGCCAAAGAACTTGACCAGCTTCGGCTCGACCAGCCCGAGTTGAACCAGTTCATCAAACGCCTTCTTGATCTTCGTGATCAGCGATCCCCCAGCCATAGGTACGACGATGTTGTCCGGCAGCCGCCAGCCCAACTGTTCAGCGATTTCAAAAGCCACCGTCTTCGAGCCCTCGGCGTAATACGGGCGCAGGTTTACATTGACGAATCCCCAGCGATGCTCGTCGGCAATCTGCGAGCATAGCCGGTTCACCTGGTCGTAATTGCCGTTGATTCGCACCAGTTGCGCTCCGAAAACCTGCGTGCCGAGAACCTTGGCGGGCTCCAGATCGGACGGGATGAAAATCCACGCCTTGAACCCTTCGCGCGCCGCCTGCGCAGCAACTGCATTGGCCAGGTTGCCAGTCGAAGAACAGGCAACCGTATCAAAACCAAAGTAGCGGGCATTGGCGAGCGCGACCGCCACCACGCGATCCTTGAAGCTCAAGGTCGGCAGGCAAACCGCATCGTTCTTAAGGTAGAGATTGCGCGAGCCAATCTGCTCACCGAGTTGCGGCGCGCTCAGCAGCGGCGTGAAGCCGATCGGGAGCGAAGGGCGGAACGCAGGCGGTAGAGGGAGAAGCTCGCGATAGCGCCAGAGGTTGGGGGCACGCGAGGCAAACAATTGGCGCGAGACAAGCCGCCGGATCGAATCGTAGTCGTAGGTGACTTCGAGCGGGGAGAAGCAACCTTCACAGAGACTGCGCGGCTGATTGCCCCAGGTCTTGCCGCATTCGCGGCAGCGAAGTTCGTAGCTGCTCATCCTGCAACTGCCTTCTGTGACTGCGGGACGAGCCGGAGAAAAAATCCCCAGTTACGACAAAACCCCTTTTCCGGATAGGAAAAGAGGCTCGGGAAATGCGAACAGTTTCGCTAATCCCAAATCTCATGGTCCCCGTTGCCGGGCGAGAGTTGGCACCTGTCAAGCGGGATATATGATCCCGTTTCGGTTGCCGTGGCGTCGATGGGCTCGTCCCTCAGCCACTCTGCATGAAATTCGAGTCCGCTCCGAAGAGCTGACTTAGCAATAAATACTAAAGCCGACCAATCGGTCTGTCAAGAGCGATTTCAATGAGACACAAGTCGACCAGTGCTGACGGCAGTTAATCCCCAGCCGTACGCCTACCGTGGTCGCGGGAAGCGCACCGGCTTCGACAACTTTGACCGGGCCACCGCCCGCGTAAAAAGCCAAGGTTCGTATCAGGGCACGGCTTCAGCCGTGCCGCGAGGGCTCGCAAAAGACCTGGCTTTAGCCCCTGAGAGCCCCGCCTTCGTGCGCAGACGCATTCTTGAGACCAGTCGTGGTAACTTTTCAAGCCCCCTGCATCCTTCATCGTCCGGAGTGACCTCTGCCGTACAGAACTCCGCCCAGCCAGGCACACGGCAACGCAGTAGCCGCAATCGCGATCGGATACCACGCCGGCCCCAGATGCATCGGGATTGTAGCGATCGCGCCCGCCGTGCCCACAACAGTCCCCACCACTCCTAAGATTAGAGCGTGGGCCATTGGCGTGTGCGGCGCGTACCGAGCCGCAATGTAGCTTCCAAGGACGGTGTAAACGATCCGATAGAAAAGCGCCAGAAGACACAAGCCTGGGTCATACACCGGCTGGTTCCAGGGCGGATACACCTTAAGCAAATGCAGCACCTCGTCCGTGCCCAGCGAAAGCACAACGACCGCGACGAATCCGAAGAAGAGTGCAGCCAAGCTTCGCCCCAGACGTCGGGAAGGAGAAGAAGTTGCCGCCGCTGAAATTGTCATTTGTTTCCTCCCGCCATCGTCGACGCGAGCAGCTCCGCCAGCCGGTCGTACCCAGCAGCGACGCCCGACTCCATCGGCGACTTCAGGACAGCCTCACGCGCCTCACGCGATTGGTACTCGACCGTCTGCGTGAGCGTAGTCTTTCCACCCTGCTCCGTTAGGACGACCGTGCCCACCGCTTCACCCGGATACCATGACTCATCGAACTTTTCGGTGGAAACAATCCGCTCCGGCGGCACGATCTCGCGAAATTCGCCGCCCATCCCCATTTCATGTCCCTTGACGTGACGCCACACGTAGCGATACTTGCCGCCCACCCTAAAATCGATCTCGCACACCGGCATCGACCAGCCCTCCGGCCCGAGCAGCCATTGCTTGACCAGATCAGGCTTGGTGAAAGCCTCAAACACCAGGCTGCGCGGCGCGTCGAAGAGGCGTGTCATCACAATCTCCCGGTCGCCACGCGTCGTTAATTTCAAACCTCCACTGTCCTTCATCGGTCATCTCCTTTATTAAGTAAGCTACGGAAAAAATTTCTTAGTTAGCTACGGAATAGCTCTGTTCTTGATCGAGTCTGATTTTGGGTGGCGCAGCGGTTCACCGCTGCGGTAGGCCGAGTTCCAAGACAGCCGCGAAGCGGCACAAGATTACGGCCCACGGCGTGAGCCGTGGGTAGAGTGATAAAACGATTTAGCCCCGATGGGGCGAAAGAACAGTTGCGAAAGAGACGCTTGAGCCCCTGAGGGCCCCGCCCTGTGCTTCTCCGGCGTTTCAGCAGCCTGCTAATAACTCTTCCGTCGACTCTTCGGGGGCTCCGTCTGCCCATGCTTCTTTCTCCTCGTCATCCGGCCAGCCTTCATCTCGTCCAGCAGCGCGTCCAGCCGCTGAAATTGGCCTTCCCAGAACTGGCGATAACTCTCCAGCCATTCGTTGGCCTCTGCGAGCGGCCGAGCCTCAAGCCGCCGCGGACGTCTCTGCGCGTCGCGCCCGCGCGAAATCAGCCCGGCGCGCTCCAGCACCTTGAGATGTTTGGAAATCGCAGGCTGGCTCATCGCAAACGGCTCAGCCAACTCCGTCACCGACGCCTCGCCCGACGCCAGCCGCGCCAGAATCGCCCGCCGCGTAGGATCCGCCAGCGCCGCGAAGGTCGCGTCCAGGTGATTCGGGTGCGATTGAGCATAACCTATAGGTTGCATAACTTATAGGTTATACATGTGCGGGAACCGACTGTCAAGCCCCGCCTTAGTGGAGTCCGGGATTGTCTTCTCCCAGAAGCAATCGGTCAGTGGAATCTTCGTCCGGTGAAGAATGGTCCCAGATGTCAGCGAAATCTGGTGCCGACACTTGGCGCATTGATGGCGCCGTTGGTTCACCAATTCGTAGGATCTTTCGTGCCCGCATCGAGGGCAAATGAACCCATCTGGCCAACGACAAGCCGCCAGATACTTCTGGCAGGCCTCCTCGGTGGCAAAGTCGGACTGAA
>JBKPCG010000117.1:0-7202 GCA_046727255.1 Acidobacteriota bacterium
CTGTTCGGCACGGGCTCGCTGCTGGAGCGACTGATCAAGGCTCTGGCCGTCAGCCCGTCTTTCTGGATCCCTGTGCTGCCGCTGATCGCGGTCGGCTTGCTCGGCTACTGGATGGTTCAGACCCGGCGCAGCCGCGCTCCCGATAGAAGGTCTGCGTATTACCTCATCGTCACCGCCGCCTATGCCGGTCTCATGCTCTCTATCGTCATCGCGAGGGCGGACATTATCCACTTCATGTATCTCCAGCCCTTGAATTGCTTGGTGCTGGCGTGGCTTCTTGATGGGCGCGATCTTCCGGGTTCTCTGCTCAGATCGGCGCGGCCCGTGCTCGCCGCCTATGTAGTGATCGCGCTAGTGGCGTTCGGCTTGGCGCCGCTGCTCGGAGTTACCTCCGCCGCCAATCAGGTGGTCACGCGACGCGGAGTTATAAAGACACGGGGAAAAGACACCGTTGTTGACTATGTCCAGGCGCACGTACCGGCAGGGGAGACGATTCTGGTTTATCCGTACCTGCCGCTCTACTACTACCTGACCGGCACGTTCAGTCCCGGCCGCTATGACTACTTTCAGAGGGGAATGCATACCACAGAGCAAGCCGACGAGATCGTCCGTGACCTTGCCACAGGTCGTCTAGATGTCGTGTTGTTCGAGCCGAATTTTCCGGAGAAGGTTTCACACGCCTGGCCAGGAACGCCTTTGGCGGCCATTACACAAGATCCGATTGCCGACTACATCGCGCGGAACTATCGCCCCTGCAGAGTCCTCACCTCTCCGTCGGAATGGCGTCTCCTGTTTATGCTTCGCAAGGACTTAGCTTGCCCTTAAGTTGGGCCATGGCTCGGCAGGCTGCGGCGCCACGACTTTTACGACAATCACAAAGAACACCACGACCGGCAGGCACATGACAGCATAAATTTGGTGAGTCGTCAGCACATAATGAATGGGTTGCACAAAGAGGACAAGCAGGACGCCGTTGAGAGCCAGGTTGCTGAGTAAGATCTTGCGCTTCGCCAGTTCGCTGCACACGATGGCCACCGGCAGCAGCAATAAAGAAAGATCATAGACAAACGAGTGGTATCCGGTCAGCAGTGCAGCAATCACGGTGGCAGAAAAACAGAGTTCGAATTCGCTGTCTCTCCAGATTTTTGCAGTCACCCACAATAGAAACGCAGATAATGCGGCAACCATTGCCCCGGAAATCGCGATTGGGATCTTGCCGGGAGTGATCAAGTAGACGAGTCCGCGAATGTTCGCGGCATATTCGGGTTGAAAGCCCATAAGCGCCCTGTACTGATTGTTCAGAAACATTTTGGGATAGGCCGCGATTACGGCGGGGCCAGACACCAGCATTGAGATGGCGACCAAGAGGAGAGCAACCCCTGCAAACCCGAGCACAAAGGAACCTCGACGTCGTAGGGCGAAGATAATCGCAAAAGGGAGCACAAGATGAAATTTAAATAGACCGCAGGCGAGCAGGCCCCCGGCTTCAAGCTCGCGACCTCGCTTGAGCGCGACAAAGACAAGGGTATAAATCATCAGCATTAGTACGGAGTCCTGGCCGATCAGAAAGCAGTTCATGATCGGAGCGAACGTTAGGAAGACGACCAGCAACAAACCGAAATCGACAGGAATTCCGCGCGTGTACTGCAACATGGCATCCAAGACATTGGTGTTGCCGTGAATCAGCCAAGCCGTGCCGGACAAGACTGCAAGGCTAACTATGAGCCAGGCTGCGTATGCGGCTCGGTAGCTCAAGTACGTGAAGGGAACAAAAATAAGTGCCTCGAATGGAGGCCGAAGATAGAACGCATGAACCGGGGCGACTTGTAGTTGGAATTCAGCCTGGACCCTCAGATCATATAGGCTCTTTCCGAGTCCATGCCGAACGATCTGGCCTGCAGCATAAAACTCAGAAAAGTCGAGAAGCCGGCTAGTGTCCTCACGATTCGCGGGAAAACTGAACAGTGCGTAGGCGATCTCCAGGAACACAATGAGAAGGACAGCCATCCCTCGTATCACCCGCTCATGCTTCATTGGGCGCGGATTATAACACCTGATCTTTCCCGCTCGGCGACTGCCCCACCGTGGATGTTCATCGCTATCAGGCGGCTTTGGATTGACTGACATCCTAGGGGCGGGACCATCGCCTAAGACACTGCAAAGTGTAAACAAAAGTATCCGCTTGCCTCGTTATAGATGTTCCTGTCGTTACCAAAGAAATCGCAATCAGCTCATGGGAGAGTGGACGTTCGACCAGCACGATCCGTGAATGGCTCAGCGACGTCGTTCCAAGTGTCGTTCCTGCAACGACATGCGTCGAAAACTGAGCCAACCATGCGTGTGCCGAAGCACTTTGGCCCCCGGGGTGCCTTTAGCGAGAGTGTCAGTTTTTGTCCCTCGCTAAGCCCCACGCGCTGGAACAAAACAAAACTACAGGAGAATAGACAATGACGACCCTCGTTCTGAAGTCCCTGAACCGCCTCCATAAAGATGAAGCGGGTCAGGGTCTGGTGGAATACTTGTTGATCCTGGCGCTGGTCGCTTTCGCGGCCACAGCAGGAATGAACAACCTGGCAACTGGTCTGAACAGCGCTTTCACCCGTATCAGCCAGATCCTCGGCACCTACATCACATAATCGCAGACCGTCGCAAAGCGGGTCCCGGTTTCGCCCATCGTCCGGCAATCACTCGTTGATGGCGGCCATGGGCAAACAGGACCCGACCGAGCGACTAAGGAGCTCACAAATGATGCAATGTCTCGCCAACCATCTTTCCCGCCTGCAGCGCGATGAGGCAGGTCAGGGACTGGTGGAGTACCTTCTGATCCTTGCACTCGTTGCGTTCGCTGCCACGGCTGGTATGAACAACCTGGCAACCGGACTCAACAGCGCGTTCACACAGATCGGCACCATTCTCGGCCAGTACATCACCTAGTGATGTTCGTGTCCGAATGTTTGTGATCTGGCAGCTGTTTTCAACCCACGGCGACTCCCCCGGCCGCGGCTTTTCCGAAGAGTGACCATGCTAGAAAACTATTTCCTAATCGGCGCTGTGCTGGTGGCTTCCCTAGGGGGAGCTAGCGACGTACGCAGCGCTCGCATTCCGAACTGGCTGACTTACAGCGGGCTGCTAACGGCACTGGTGTTGCGGTTCGGGGTGCTGGGTTGGTCAGGATTGAAGAGTGGCACAGTCGGCATGCTGGTGGCGAGTGCTTTCCTCTTCGTTCTTTTTGTAATCGGCGCAATGGGCGGCGGGGATGTGAAGTTAATGGCCTCGGTCTGTGCCTGGGCTGGAAGCGAGCAGGTGATCGCGATCCTTCTGGCGGCTGCTCTAGCAGGTGGACTCCTCGCGATTTTCTACATGCTCTTTCGCCAAGGAGCGCACGCCACATTTTGGAATCTACTCGAACTTATCCGCTTTCGTCTGACTTCCGGCTTGCGTCCTCATCCGGTGTTGAATGTTCGCGAAGGAGGCGCGCTTCGCGTGCCCTTCGGGGTCGCGATCGCGATGGGGACTCTGTTTTGTGCCGGCAACGCTATCTGGTGGAGGTGACTTACGAACGCTAAACGTGTTGTGCTCGCATTTTTGATGGCTGCGGTCCTCGCTACTACGGTGACATTGCTGGTCTTCCGGCGCTTGCGCTCAGGCCTTTCGCAGCGCGCTGTTACTCAGATCGTTGCCTCGACGAACGAACTGCCCGCGGGCGTGGCTCTCTCCGCGAAGGACGTCACTGTGATTGACTGGCCGAGCGATGTCCCGCTGGCCGGCTCCTTCAACAAAGGTGATGCAGTGATTGGCCATCCTCTCATTCGTCCGCTGGGAGCAAGGGAGCCTATCCTGCAGCGTAACCTGGGCGTGGAAGGCTCGGGCATTGGTCTGGCCACCAAGATTCCGCCTGGGATGCGCGCGACCGCCGTGCGCTCCAACGAGATCGTCGGCGTGGCCGGATTCCTCTATCCTGGCTCGCACGTGGATGTCCTCGCTACCTACAACTTGCCTGGTACCGCCGGTTCCCTTACCCAGACGGTCCTCCAAGATGTCGAGGTCCTCACCGCCGGCCAGACCATCGAGCCCGATCCCCAGGGTAAACCACAACAGGTCAACGTGGTGACCCTGCTTCTCAGTCCCGACGACTCGCAGAAATTGCAGCTCGCCAGCACCCAAGGCAGCATCCAGTTTGTTCTGCGGAATGGCACGGACACGAAGAATGTCGAACTTCATCCTACCCGAATCGACCAGTTAGTGGCCGCGGCGAAGCCGCCCGACCCACCGAAGAAGATCGGGAAACGGATAGTCGCGTTCCCCAGCACACCGATTTATGTGCTGGAAGTGATTCAAGGCACCCAGCACACGGTCCACAAATTTGATGAAGCCCAAAAAGAACAGGGGACCAAATGATCAGTTCGAATATCGCGAGAACGGCATGCTTTCTTCTTGTGATCGGCACTGTTTCCATGGCGGAACAAAGCGTGCCCCAAAAGGCACTTCCCGCCGAGGGTGAAACGCTACACGTATTAGTTGGGAAGTCGATCGTCATCAACGTGCAAACGCCACTGACGAGGGTGCTCTCCAGCAATCCGGCTGCGGTCGAAACCATGGCCACCTCTCCCACGCAGCTTGTGATCGAGGGCAAGGCCGCTGGGGCGAGCAGCCTGATCCTGTGGGACTCGAGCGGACGTTCGCAAGTGTTCGATGTCGTAACGGATGTCGATATCGCGGCCCTGAGGAATGCCATTCAGAGGACTTATCCCGATGAGCACCTGAACGTGGAAGCCGATGCAGGACGCCTGCTCCTCACCGGGACTGCTTCGAATCCACACGTCGCGGAAGATCTAGGAAAGATGGCCGGCGTGTACTCCAAAGAGGTGGTGAACTCCATCCTCGTTTCGATCACCCACGATCGTCAGGTCTTGCTCGAGGTGAAGTTCGCGGAAGTCGATCGCGCGGCGCTGTCTCAGCTCGGCGTCAACTTTTTTTCAACGGGCGCGGGGAATACCCTGGGCACGATTACTACCGGCCAGTTTGGAAATTTCGGTGGCGTGAAGGTCAATGACAGCTTTGGCGGCGGCGCGCCCCACTTTCCATTCGGGGTTCAGGACTTCACCATCAATCAAGTGCTCAACGTTTTCTTGTTCCGGCCGGACCTTCACTTGGGAACAGTGGTCCAGGCATTGCAAGCGCGCAATGTGCTCCAGATCCTGGCTGAGCCGAATCTGATGGCCATCAGCGGTCAGAAGGCTACATTCCTGGCGGGTGGCGAGTTTCCCTACGTGGTTGTCCAGCCTTCGGGCAATATAAGCACGTATGCCGTCCAGTTCAAGCCGTTTGGCGTCAAACTGGACTTCACCGGAATCGTTCAAGAAGACAATACGCTTCGACTGCATGTAGCCCCCGAAGTCAGCGCGCTGGATTTCACCAATGCCGCGCCGATTCCTGGGGGAGGCACGTTGCCAGCTATCTCCACCCGGCGCGCCGAGACGGAAATCGAACTGAAAGACGGCCAATCGTTTGGAATCGCTGGCCTGCTGGATCGCAGGGCCACAACGCAGTTGAGCAAGATTCCGGGTATCGGCGACATCCCGATTTTAGGACAGCTGTTTCGTTCGAGGTCTGTCAACAAGACCGACACCGAACTTCTGGTCTTCGTGACGGCGCACATTGTGGATCCGGTTCGTGTGGCCACGACAGCGCCCGCGGAGCCCAAGTCCGTAGTGCCATTCCTCGACCAAAAGAAATTTGACGAACAAGTCCCCGGCAACAAAGAAATCGGGGTTACTCCGCAAGGTGCGGGAGCGAAATGAAATCAATGGTAGAAAACGACTCCTGGAATGCGTCCTCGCGTGAAAGCTCTTATGCGGGCGAGCCTCTGTCCGTAGTGGGCGTCTGCCTGGACGATGAAACGTGGCGCTTCTTGAACCTGTTTGCTGGCTTGACACCATCGATTCGGGTGCGGTCGCAAGTTAACTCGTATCGCAGCGACCAGGATCAGGACGCAATCCTGGAGCAGCTCGGACAGCCCGCGCCTGACGTCTGCCTGGTGGATTTCGACAAGAATCGCCGGGCCGCGGTGATGATGGCGGAGCACATTCATGCCAGCCTGCCCGGAACCGCGATCTTTGCGGTCTCGTCGCAAAGCCAGCCCAACGCCATTCTAGAAGCGATGCGTTGCGGCTGCAGTGAATACCTGGTCAAACCCATCGACCGCGACCAGCTGGCGAGCGGGGTCATGCGCATCGGCGCGCGCCGGAAAGAAAAGCAGGACCAGAATCGCGCACAACTGCTGGCCTTCATGGGCGCTAAAGGCGGCTGCGGAACAACTACGGTGGCGACCCAGTTGGGCACGTTGCTGGCTAGTTCTTGTTCTCGCAGCGTTCTCCTTCTCGATCTCCATCCCGACTTCGGAGACGCGGCGCTTTATCTCAAGCTGACCAAAACCCGCTACCACTTTTTCGAGCTCCTGGAAAATACCGACCGCCTGGATGCTGACTTTCTGGAGAGCTTCCTGATGCGGCACTCCAGCGGCCTGGAGCTGATTCCTGGTTCCGAAGGTAGCATAGCCACGCGCGACGCGCTGCCGCCGGGCGCCCTGACCAGCACCCTCGATTTTCTGCGGCCACGCTACGAGTTTATCCTGGCCGATCTTCCGCCGGCCCTTAACGAGGAAAATCTCTCGGTCATTCGGGATTGCGATCAGCTCTACCTGGTCACGGTCGCCGAAGTTTCAGCTGTGCGTAACGTCGTTCGGCAGCTCGAATATTTCAGTCGCAGGGACGTTCCCCGGGAAAAGATCCGCGTCGTGCTGAATCGGAACCACAAGCGCAATGTTGTGACGGACGCTCAGATCGAGAAAGTCATCGGGCAGAAGATTTTCTGGCGCGTCCCCAATCGCTACCCGCAGGTTGTGAAAACGATTCACGAGGGCGATCCGATTGCGCAGCTTCCGAATTCCGAAGTAACCCGCAGTCTTGAGGAGTGGGCGGCCGAGATCGGACGGAAGTCCGGCACTGAAATGAAGAAGAAGGAACGCGGCGGAATCCTGGGGTTGTGGAACCGGTAGAGACCCGTGAGAGCTGAGGAGGAACTATGGGCGATTTCAATCCAGTAACGACTACACCAGTCGCGATCAACCCGCTGATCCCCGGTGAACCGAAAAAGAGAGGCGGCCTGGACTTCCGCGTCTATCAGGACCTGAAGACCGGGAT
>JBKPCG010000118.1:0-9808 GCA_046727255.1 Acidobacteriota bacterium
CGATCGACCGCGCAACGAACGTCCGGCGCCTGTGAACACCGGCGATGCCCGGCGGGAGCAGCAAAACCAGCGGGAGCAGCAAAGGGTAAATCAGCGGCAAGAGCAGGAACGGCAAAGAGTCCAGCAGAATCAGGAGCGGCAGAATCAACGGATGGAGCAACAGAGAGCCAATGACTCCAGACGGCAGCAGGCCGAGCAGCGACAGCAACAGCAAAGAGTCGAACAAAGGCGCGAACCGCCGCAACAACAGCAAAGAGTAGAACAAAGGCGCGAACCGCCACCGCAGCAGCAACAACGCGCAGAGCCTAGACGCGAACAGCCGCAACAAGCACGCGAGCCCGCGAACCGGGACGAGTCCAAGGAAAAGAAAGACCGTCCGCCGAACGAGCGCTAGTCCATCTCAGGCCGCCGAGAGTCCCACGTTCCGATTTTCGAAACGTGGGACTCACTCTGACAACTTCATCCGCGAAGCCTCAACGCGCATCTCATCTCCAGAAGGGAACTGTCGCGGGCGGTATAATCCGCTTAAGGCCGTTTTCTTTTGGGGGTTCTTTCCATGAGTATTGCCCAGACTCTCGGCGAGTTGCGCGAAAGTCCATTCTCTGAACAGCGCCTTGCTTCCCGCAGAGTCAAAGACGAGCTGCGCGAGAACCTGATGACGGTCTTGCGCCAGGGCTGTCCGATATTTCCCGGAATCGTCGGCTATGACGACACTGTGATACCCCAGATCGTGAACGCGGTCCTTTCGCGCCATAACTTCATTCTGCTCGGCTTGCGCGGACAAGCGAAAAGTCGCATTCTACGTGCTCTGACCGGTCTGCTCGATCCACAGATGCCCTACATCGCAGGATGCGAGATCCATGACAATCCCTATTCTCCAATCTGCCGCCGCTGCCGCGAACTGGTCGCGCGGGAACAAGACGCGACTCCGATTGCCTGGCTCATTCCGGAAGAGCGCTACGTAGAAAAACTGGCCACGCCCGATGTAACAATCGCCGATCTGATCGGCGACATCGATCCCATCAAAGCCGCACGCGGCGGACACGAACTCTCCAGCGAATTCACCGTTCACTATGGCTTGCTGCCTCGCGCCAATCGTGGAATCTTTGCTATCAACGAACTGCCCGACCTCGCTGGCAAGATTCAGGTCGGCCTGTTCAACATCATGCAGGAAGGCGACGTCCAGATTAAGGGCTACCCGATTCGCCTGCCGCTCGACATCGCCATCGTCTTCAGTGCCAACCCGGAAGACTACACCGCGCGTGGCAAGATCATCACCCCGCTCAAAGACCGCATCGGATCGGAAGTCCGCACGCATTACCCTGCGACGGTCGACGAGGGCATTGCGATTACCGCGCAGGAAGCGTGGATTCAGCGCGAGGGCGTCCGACTGCATGTTCCTAAGTATGTGCAGGAGGTGATCGAGCGCATCGCGTTCATCGCGCGCGAGGACAAGAAGATCGACAAACGCTCCGGAGTGAGCCAGCGCCTTCCCATCTCCGCCATGGAAAACGTAATCTCGAACGCCGAGCGTCGAGCGCTGACTCATGAAGAAACCATCATCGTCCCGCGCATCAGCGACATCTATGCTGCGCTTCCCGCCATCACCGGCAAACTCGAACTGGAATATGAAGGCGAGATGAAAGGCGCCGACTTCGTCAGCAGGGAACTGATTCGCACCGCCATCGCCAAGGCCTATGACGGCTATTTCAAGAACACCGACATGCAGCAGATCGTGCAATGGTTCGATCTCGGCGGCGAAGTCCAGTTGGCCGATTCGGCGGGCGCCGGCGAGGCGCTTACTTTGCTGCGCAGCATTCAGGGCCTAATGGAGAAAACCGTCAAAGTGAACGTCGGCCCGAAGGACACCGCCGAGAAGCAGGTCTCAGCCGCGGAGTTCATCCTGGAGGGACTGCACGCCCACAAGCGTATCGGCCGCAGCGAAGAGCGCGTCTTCAGCGCCGGCGAAAAACCGCCGCAGCCAAGGAAACCGGAGAAACCGATTCAAGACGACGAGATGCCGTATCGTCCGAGGAAACAATTTAATTAGCTAGTTCTCAGTTCCCGGTTCTCAGTTCTCAGTGAGGATCAGGATCGGGGCTACTGAGAACCGAGAACTGGGAACTGCCTTGCGCCGCATTCGCTACTCCAAATACGTTCCTGATCCGGCAGGCCAGATGAGCCTGGAGGATCTTCTGGGCGCGCTCTCGGACTATTTTCTGCGCAGCGGCTTTCAGGAAAACATGTGGTACGAGTTGCCCGAAGGTGAGCAGACGATGGATGCGTTGCGGCGCGCGATCGAGCAGGCGCTCCTCAATGGCGAACTGTTTGACGAGGAAATGCGCGACCGCCTCGATCAAATGCAGATGGAAGGTGAACTCGACGAACTGATTGAAAAGATCGTCCAGCGGATGCAGCAGGAAGACTACATTTCAATCGATCAACCCCACGATCCTGCGAAGAATTCGAGCGTCGGCGGACAGGTTGGCGAAGGGCAGCAGCAGGCTCGCTTCGAAATCACCGACAAGAGCCTCGATTTCCTGGGATTCAAAGCGTTGCGTGACCTGCTGGGATCGCTCGGCAAGTCGAGCTTCGGACGTCACGACACGCGCGACATGGCTACTGGTATCGAAACCAGCGGCGCGTCGAAGCTCTACGAGTTTGGCGACACGCTCAACCTCGACATCACTGCCACGCTTTCGAACGCCATTCAGCGCGAAGGCCTCAACCTCCCGCTGAACATCGAATACCGCGACTTGCAGGTGCACCAATGCGAGTACCAGTCGTCATGTGCAACGGTGCTGATGCTGGACTGCTCGCACTCGATGATTCTCTACGGCGAGGACCGCTTCACGCCCGCGAAAAAAGTCGCGATGGCGCTGTCCCATCTGATTCGCACGCAGTATCCCGGAGACTCGCTCTCGCTCGTGCTCTTTCACGATTCGGCGGAAGAAGTTCCACTCTCGCAACTGGCGCGCGTGAAAGTCGGTCCCTACTACACCAACACCCGCGAAGGCCTGCGGACAGCGCAACGCATCCTCGACCGCCAGCGCAAGGACATGAAGCAGATCGTCATGATCACCGATGGTAAGCCCTCGGCGCTCACGCTCGAAGATGGCCGCATCTACAAGAACGCCTTCGGCCTCGACCCGCTCGTCGTCAGTCAGACACTCGAGGAAGTCTCAAAGTGCAAACGCGCGGGAGTGCTGATCAATACCTTCATGCTCGCGTCGGATTACGGGCTGGTGCAGTTTGTCCAGAAGGTCACTGAGATGTGCCGCGGAAAAGCATACTTCACTACGCCGTACACTCTCGGTCAGTATCTGCTGATGGATTACATGTCCCGGAAAACGAAGACGATCCACTAGATATCGCCGCAACACTCATCCACTATTTGCCAGTTCCGACTAGACCGATCACCTGCGCGTTGGGGCATGGCTGGTGCGCGTTGGGGCATGGCTGGTGAAGGATCAGCACCGCTTCCGGATCGCACTCCGGATAAAGAGTCAAAGTCAACGCGCCGTTGATGGCGCCCGTGCGGTTAGGAGTGAAAGTGATTCCGAGAGTGCAGGAGTCACCCGCATCCAGACCTGGCTGATTTCCGCAGGGTTTGGTGCCGGCTGGAACGGCGCTAAAGTCACCGCTGACCGTCAATGGGAGCAGAGACACTCCCGAAAGATCGAGGTTGTTGCTCACAGTGATCACCTTCGGCGCGCTGGTCGTACCGACAGCCTGTGGATCAAATTGCAGTTGGCTCGGAGTGAACATAACCTCCGGAAATAGGTTTGCGGAAAGACTGATTACCTGCGGACTTGTGACGTCGCTGTCGACAATCGTGACGGCACCGGAAGCCTTCACCGGGAAGGTTGTCGCCCCACCTGGCGGTCCGATTGCGACTGTGATCTGGCACTTGCCACCGGGAGGCAACATCCCTCCGCAGGTTGTCGATTGAATACTGTAGAGCGGGCTGCCGGAGGCAATCGGGCCAGAAATGGATACGCTCTGCACCGTGAGCGAGCTTGTAGCGCTGGTATTGCTAAGGATGACTTTCCGCGTCCGGCTGAAAAGATCAAACGCCCCCTCGATTTTGAAATTCAGGCGGGAAGGCTGGAGAGAAACTTGGGTAGCGACGTCCCCGACGCTCATACCCGATAGCGGAGATGTAAAGCCTGTCAATGGAAAATCAAATCCCGGATCCATACTTGTTACGGCCAGCGTACCGGGGATACCGCCGCTCGTTGTGGGGTGAAACGAAACATTGATGGTGCAACTCTGGCCGCTCCCAAAGGTTGCCGGACAGTTGTTGTTCTGCAAATAGTCGCCGCTGACTCCGATTGATCGAATGCTGAACGCTGCCCCGTGGTTGATAACAGTCACCGATTTGGATTGGCTGCTTGTACCCCCCGCAACTGATCCAAAGCTTATGCTGGCGGACGAAAACTCCAGCGGTGGCAGCGTGGAACCGGCAATGTTCACGAGTTGAGGACTGGTCGCAGCATTGTCGGTGATAGTGATGATGCCTGACGCGCTGCCCAATAAACCTGAGGTAAACGAGATTTTGATCGTGCAACTTGCGCCGGGCGTCACGGTAGAACAATTGTTCGCGACCGAATAACCGCCGCTGGCCGCAACCGAACTCACTACCAGGTTGGCGTTCCCCGAATTGGTCAGGACGATGTCCTTCGTTGGACTCACGCTGCCCACAAGCTGCGGGTCGAATTTCAGGCTGGAGGGCGAGACGTCACCCTGCTGCGAAGCTCCATAGCCAGAGAATACGAGGAGAACAACCAGCATTGCCGAGGGGACTAGGTGGTTTGCGTTCACAGCGACCTCCGAGTGCGTTTGTACGGTGCCGAGCGTACCCGGGGGATGAGGCCGGCTTGTCGGGAGCATGTAAAAACGGCGTCATATTTTAGCTGCTAGCAATCTAGTCTTAGAAGCCAGCTTGAGCGAACATCGTTAACGGTTTGGCAACACCGGCAGCTGTCTAGACTTGAGCAGGTGTTCATCGGAGGTCACGAGCGTCAGATCGAAAACACGGGCCGTGGCGATCAGAAACCGATCCGCAGGGTCGCGATGCGGAAGTTGCACTCGCCCAGTCTCTTGGGCAACCTGATACGTGACTTGCGCCTCCCGCATGGCAATGGCGGCTAAGGTATCCGCAATCCAGTCGCGGGGACTTGGGCGCAGCAGCAGCCGGCCCTTTTGGCAGAGAGTGAGCACCTCCCACAACGAAATCGGCGAAAGCCACAGTTCGTTGGCGGGGTCCTCAAGTTCACCAATGACCCGACGAGAAAGGCGTGCGCGATCAAGCACGCTCCACACCCATATATGAGTGTCGAGCAAGAGTTTCATTAGCGCAAAACCTCCCAGTCGTCTTCGTCACTGGCGGGAGAAACGATGTCGCCGGTGATCTTTCCTGTAGCTGCGAGAGAGCCTACCCAGTTCTTCGGTTTCGAGACTTGGGGAGGAATGACCTCGGCCACGGGTTCGCCGAAGCGAGTCACGAGAACCGGTTTTCTGGTTGTTCTTACTCTCTCTAAGACCGCCAGACAGGTCGCTTTGAATTTCGAGATGGCAATCTCTTCCATAGTTAAGCCTTACATTTATACTACCATGGTCAATGACTATGGTCAACCTGGAAATTCGACTGAGATTCATCACAAATCTCCAGTGACGGCCCGCACACCGACTAAGTGGGTCGGTCAAGGGGCCACGATCGACGTGCCGCTAACAGTGCGGGTACTCAAACATGGGAGAGCCCAAAAACAACGTCAGCATTAACTTCAGGGTTGCCAAGGGTGTCGGCGGGCTTACCTCGGGTACCGGTACCACGAGCGATGCCGGTTACGCCTCGACCACGGTGCAACTTACGAATCACAGCTCTGATGTGCAGGTGACTGCCTGCGTCGCTCCCAACAATATTGCCAAACCTTTACTCTGTTCGCGACCCCCGCGTCGCGCTGGACACTGGAAAGTGTCGGAGGATCAGTTCAGGTCATTCCCGTTGGTCAACCGTTTCAGCCGCTGGTGTTGCGCATCACGGATGGGGCGTCTCCTTCGAATCCGGTGATGGGCGTGAATCTGATTTTCGACGTCACACTGGCGCGCATTCCAAAAGACAACGGCGGCCCTCCGGGCGGTGGGTGACGACGGGGGGGCGGTGGTGGAAATGGCATGCCGGTCATACTGGGAACCTACGAGACGCAGGCTGCCACCGCCGATGGCGGCCTGGCCAGCATGGTGCCCACGGTGGGGAAACGTTCAAGGCTACTGCGATGTTCTCATCGCCGCAACGGGCGGCCCGGTCAGCGCGCAATTCCACCTGCAAGTTGTGCAGACGATGGGAGGCGCGCAGCAGGGAAAGGGCCGCGGCGGTGTCCAACGGTTCAATGCCGGGAACGGTCCGCGCGGACAAGGGAGGAGAGTGGTGGAAAGATAAGCGTGTGTGGGGCGGGCGCCCCCGCCCGCCTGCCAACATCGAGAAGCCGATCCCTCAGCGGCTAAAGCCGAGTCTTTAAGGGGCGCCTGCGGCACGGCTGAAGCCGTGCCCTGATACGACGCATTGGTTTTTCGCAAGTTGTAAAGCCGTAACTTCCCAAGACCGATCTTTCGAGACTAATCCTATTCGCGAACCACTAACCACTAGCCACCTACCACCTAATCACAAATCACTGCTTCGTCCACCGATCCACCCACTCATTTACCGTCTTGTTCCAAAGCTGCGAATTCTGCGGTTTCAGGACCCAGTGGCCTTCATCGGGGAAGTAGAGCATCTTTGACGGCACGCCCAGACGCTGGAGGGTCGTGAAGAGTTGCAAGCCTTCGCTCACGTCGAGGCGGTAGTCGAGTTGTCCGTGAACGACGAGCGTGGGCGTCTTGAAGCTGGTTGCGCTCAGGTGTGGAGACCATTTCCGGTACAGCTCGCGATTCGTCCAGGGCGTGCCCTTGAATTCCCACTCGTTGAACCAGAGTTCTTCGGTCGTGCCCCAGGCGGACTGGGTGTTGAACATGCCGTCGTGTGAGACGATGCACTTGAAGCGGTCGGTGTGGCCGAGGATCCAGTTGGCCATGTATCCGCCATAACTCGCGCCCAGCGCGCACTCGCGGTCTTTGTCGATGAATGGGTAGGTCTTCTCGGCGTAGTCGAGGCCCTTCATCAGGTCTTCAAACGGCGCGCCGCCCCAGTCGCCCTTGATGGCATCGATAAACTTCTGTCCGTAGCCGGTCGAGCCGTGGAAGTTGATCATGATGACCACGTATCCGCTGGCGGCGAAGAGTTCGGGATTCCAGCGATAGCTCCAGTCGTCTCCCCAGGCGCCCTGCGGGCCGCCGTGGATGAGGAACTTTACAGGATACTTCTTGGCGGCGTCGAAGTTCGGGGGCTTGACAAGGAAGCCTTGGACTTTGTCGCCGTTCGCGCCCTGGAACCAGAAGGATTCGAGTGGGGACATGGCGACTTGGGAGAGGACGGCGTCGTTCAGGTGAGAAATCCGCTCTGACTCAGAGATCTCGCAAGGAAGATAGAAGTCATAAGGCGGCTGCGGTTTCTCCGAAATCTCCACTTTGCAAGGAGAAAAGTCAGTCGCTACGCGGTAGATCTCCGTTGGAGCGCGAAGGAACATTCGGCTGAAGAGAAGGGTCTTTCCATCTTGGCTTACGGCGAGGTCGTCGTTGAACCCAGCAGCGAATTTAATCGGCCAAGTATGCGAATCAACCGCTGTGTGAAAGATCGGAGCGTCGCCACTATTCTCCGCAGAGAAATAAATGTCCTTTGAATTCGGTGCCCACGCCATCGTCCCAACCCAACGATCAAAATTCTCGGTCCGATTCTTCTTCTCTCCCGACTTCCGGTCGTACAGCATCAGCCGAAAGCGGTCGCTCTCGTATCCCGGACGCTGCTGGGCGCGGTAGGCGATGTACTTGCCATCGGGTGAATAGAGCGGCGTCGAGTCGCTGGCGGGATTGTCGGCGGTGATGTTCTTGGCCGGCCCACCATTCACCGGGACGATCCAGAGATCGTTGTTGGTAGACGCCGCTTCGACCTTGTCGTGATTCGAGGTGTAGCAAATCTCCTGTCCGTCGGGCGAGAAGGCGTAGTTATCCTGTCCGCCGAGCGAGAACACTGGCGAATCGTAGTCGCCGGGCGTGAGGTCGTGGGGTGCAGGTGGCGCAATGCTCAAACCTCCCGGGCGGGTTCCGGGTATGGATGGCGGTGAAGCAACCGGAACCACGAAGATGTGCGTGCGCTTTCCCGCCTTGTACGCATTCCAGTGGCGATAGAGCAAGCGGTCGAAAATCAGAGCCTTGACCTTCGATTCCTCGGACTCCTTCAGCTTCCTGGCATTGCACTCGGTTTCGGCGGCGGGCGCGCCATCGCACTCGGGATACACATCCGATGAAAAAAGAATGTTCTTGCCGTCGGGCGACCAAAGTTCTCCGCCGGCTTCGGTCGCAATTGAGGTCAGCTTGCTGACTCCGGCCACGGTTCCTGCCGCACCATCGAACTCCGCGGTCCAAACCTGCGAACCGCCATCTTTTTTGGAGATGAACGCAAAGCGCTTGCCATCCGGCGCCCAGCGTGGACGATCCCCATCCTGATCGGCGATCAGCACGCGCTCTTCCCCCATGTCTTGCAAAGAGCGCGAGACATGCGGCATTCCAGCTATTTTTTCGCGAGCTTCAACAACCTGGTAGGGACGCAGCGGCACAATCCAGATGTGTGGCGTTTTCTTGTTGGTGGCGAGATCGACATCGACGGCGCTGAAGACAACCCACTTTCCATCTGGCGATGGCACTGGTTCGCCGACGCGCTTCAGCTTCATCATGTCTTCGAAGGTGAAGGGGTGCTTGGTTTGAGCGGCAACCGGCGACGCAAGAAGGACGGCGATAAGTAACCAACGGGTGCGCATGAAGGCCTCCAGAAAGAAGACTCAGTAGTCTACTCCCAGGGATTGATGAGGCGCACGCCACAACCTTGGAAATCGGCGGTGTTCCTCGTAGCGAGTGTGGCGCCGTTGGCCAGAGCAATCGCCACAATCTGAGCATCGAGGGTTGTGATCGGCCGTCCCCGACCGCGACGGGCGGCAGCAATCGTGCTGAGTGCGCGCGCGGCGTGTTCATCGAAAACCAGGATGTGGCTCGCGAAGTCCTCGCGAAACATCGCCTCGGCGTCCAGCAGTAAGCTGTCGCGCCGTTTTCCTCTGGGAAGTAATTCCATTCCGTAGAGAATTTCGGCGACGGTAATCGCAGTAATACACAATGTGTTCGTGATGCGCTGACCCGCCACCCAGGCGCGGACTGTCGGGGAAGCGTGCGGAGACATCAGTTCAGATATGACGTTGGTATCCAGTACGATCACGCGGGTTTACCGGATCCGCGGCTCTGGCATGGGTTTACGAGGTGGAATCTTCAGCTCGACTCCGCCGTACTTAGCAAAACGCCGCCGGATCGCCTCGGCGAGATCCGGCTGCTCCTCCGGTTGGCTCAGGGCGGTCTTCAGGATTTCGCGCGCTTCCTGTTCCATTGAGCGGCCGTGCTGGGCGGCGCGCATGCGGAGCTTGCGTTTGGTGTTCTCTTCCAGCTGGCGAATCGTGATGCTGGCCATACATCAATGATAGCATTGATATCAATGATTGCACAGGTCTTTAAAGGCTTTCCAGCATCACTGTCATCTCGGACTGCGCATGCGCGTTTCCTGTCCTGCGTGCGGAGGAGATCCCGTCCACCAGCATCTTCTTCGCATCATCAACACGTCCGGCTTTCTCCAGGGTCTGCGCGGCCATGAAATATGCCGGCGTGTAATCGG
>JBKPCG010000119.1:0-11498 GCA_046727255.1 Acidobacteriota bacterium
TTGATCCCCAGGCCAAGAAGCAACGCGCCCGGATGCTGACGCGAGCCCTTCGCAAGCTCGGGTACGAGGTCGCAATCAGACCCCTAAACCCCGCTACTGCCGAAAACGCAATCTAAATGTAGGAGAGGAATTTTCGACGGATTGTAATCGCGATATTTCGCCGACCGCGAATTGGTCCACGCTGAGCCGATTAAGCACGATCAGTCCGGACTCATGAAGTTCCAGGGCGCGTCGCTTGTTCGCTTAGCCCAACGACAAGCGCGGCAATCTTTCACGCAATCTCCATTGCTGTTCAGTTCGTGCTCATACGGTGCAAGTGGCGGTTGCAGTTCCCGTGAAGGTAGGTTGATTTTCGGAGCGGCCATCGTTACCTCCAGAGCAGGTGATTGATGGCGGTGTCGTGCTCTGAACTGATACACAGGGCGCGTCCGGCTTTGTTTCTTCAGGGGGAGGGCCGATTTCCGAAATCACATTATGCCCAGCGCTGGGCATACGTCAAGACAATTCTTTCTTACGCACTGGCCCTTTTTGGTTATGCAATGGCACTTTTTGGTCATTCAGTTCGCCAGCCGACGCTGTAATGCTCAGCTCATGGCCAAAAAGAAGAACCCAGCCGCTGTAGAGCTGGGTCGCAAGGGCGGTAAAAGGTCTGCCGAAAGACTCACAGACGAACAGCGCAAAGAGAAGGCCCGGAAAGCGGCACAGGTGCGATGGACCAAGCGAAAGGGGTAGCAAGCGCGATCAGACTACTCGCGGATTCTTGCAGCAACCCGTGAAACGCAGGCATCGACTGTAACCAGGCGTCTCTTACAATGCCGGCGTTGTCAAGTACTTTTTTTACACACTGCTGCATCCACTCAGAATTGCTGAGCACCGAGTTGCAGCTGTCCGACTTGCGCTTGCAGTTCAACGACGTGGTCGGACTGCCTTTGACGATGCCGGTCACGCTCGATCCGAACGTTGCCGAAGCGCAGGATGGCTGTGCAAAAGAAGAATGCATAAAGCTTGCATTGGAATCCCACCCCGAGATCGCGGAGGCCCGCGCCGTTTTGGATAAGGCCGCGTCGGCAGTGCGCCTCGCAAAGTATGAATATGTGCCAGACGTAGAGGCATTTGCGCGCTACAGCTATCAAAATAACGTCCCGTTTTTGGCGAGGAACTTCGGAAGCTTTGGCGTTCACCTGAGTTTTGACCTGTTCGACGGCGGCAAGAAACGTGCCACTCTGCGCGAACGGGATGCTCAATTGGCGCAAGCCAAGGAAAACCTGGCCCGAATCAGCGACGAAGTCGAACTTCGGGTTCAGACTGCCTTTAACAAGCTGGACCGAACGCGGCAGATGGTGACGGTGTCGGAGGAACTGTTTGCACTGCGCAAGGAATCCAAACGAGTCTCAGCAGAACAGCTAGTAAATGGAAGTGTTCTGCGCTCGCAAGCTCAGGCAGCGCTCGCTCAGGAACTTGAGGCCAAAGCTCTATTGCTGCAATCGGAACTGGACTATGTCCAGGCTGCGGACGAAATGAGACAAGCAATCGGCCAAACCCCTGAATGAAAAACCGCGCGGCGATTCAATCAACACGGCGAGCTGAATCATGGGGAGCGTTACGCTGTGACCCGATTGGAAGGTACGCACCAAGGTGTTCCCGTTAAGGCCAGCTCCGGTCAAGAGGACTGGTTCCCCAATAACTGTCTCGCTGTGCGGCTTTCAATGGGGTCAGAATCCGACTCGGATTGGGCTTCAAAATAAAGCATCCTCTGTGCCGAACCAACAAGTGTCCGCGAGTGGTCTTGGACGTGTATGCCGCTTACAAGAAGGGCCCGCTTTGAAAACCAGTGAATTATTGGAGAGCGCTCCGCTCCACGGTGGCGACCGAATTCGGCTCTCATGCCCCCGCCGGGACAGGCATAGGGACAAGAAAGTTGCTCGCCAAAAGATATGCGAATAGATGTCCGAGAGGCGGCTCACACCGCAGCTGGCTGGCAGAAACCCATCCATTCGTCTCAGTCCACTGCCAACCGGTAATGGAAACACTCTTCAGCCATTCCCGCAGATCCGTGGCGGTCATGGGATAAACGTAAATGCGGACATTCAGGGCGAAGAGACGCGCGAGGGCCTCCAGACGTCTGCCTTCAAGATTGCCGTAAACGTCTTCAAACGCCCGAATCACCAGGGAAAGGCCTGCGACGAAGCGAACAGGCGCATTTGTATGGCGGTTTACGAGAGCTGTCATGTGGTAGAGCTCGGGTCGACGAAAAAGCAGTACGTCGCCGTCGGCGGCGAGAAGCGCATCGATACGCCGAAGCAAGTCGGGAATCTCAGGGGCTGGTTCGTCGGGCGTGAACGGAGCAACTGTTAGGCAAAAAAAGCCAGCGGGCGCCGACTCTGTTTCGCCAAGGTCCTTCTGAAGCTCCTGAATTGCCGAAGCCAATAGCCGCAAATGAACTTGCGAGTGAACTGGATCCGTGTGGCCAAAATATCCCGGTGCAAGCACGACGGCTTTCTTGTGGAGAACCTCGCTAGGGGGAACGGTGGAGCCCTTGCAAGGGAAAAAGACAGCCTCTGCGAATCCCGCGCGCAGCAAGTGGACTAGCAGGGCACGACGGTCCCAACTCTCGAATGCTGGCCCGAGAAGATCCATGTAGTCGATTTCGATTCGCTCCGCGACGACGTCTTGTGCCAGGCCCTCCAGAAATGATTCCTTGTTTTGCACTTCATAGAACGCGGCATAGATGAGGCTGACGCCCAGGATACCGATGGCTTGCTGCTGGAGGACATTGGCAGGATCGCGCATATTGATGTGCAGCATGACGTCGTTGGGAGGACCGCCGGGCTGCAACTGAAACCGAAGACCGATCCAGCCATGGGAATCGTTGGTTCCAGCAAAGTTACGGGCGGAGACGGTATCAACAAAGCAGAAGAACCGAGTTTGCTGGCCACGGGTTTTGGATAGTTGAGTGAGAAGTTGGGTCCATTCGTTGTCCAGCATCGCCTCAAGTCGTTGTTTGGATACGTAGCGCGATCCGGAGCCGTAGAGATCATCGCTGACTTCCTTGTCGTAAGCGGAAATGGTTTTGGCCACCGTGCCGGAGGCTCCTCCCACGAGAAGGAACCATCGCGCCACTTCCTGTCCAGCGCCGATTTCGGCGAATGAACCGAAGGTGGATGTATCGAGATTGAGGGTGAGTGCTTTGTGGTGAGTGTCCAATTTTTGAGCGGGAGGCATAGCCACGGTCCAGTTGGGCAAATCTCTGAGAGGTGTGAAGCGTTCGCGATAGCGACTGAACTAGCCGCGTAAAGAAGATTCTACCCTTTTGAGAGAGCAGCTCCACCTCGACGCCAGCGCCAGCGTCGCTCAATTCAGTTCCAGCCGCCCGCTCAACGACACGTGAAGGAATCGGAGGTGACGGCGGTGGCGTGAAGTTCACGTGAAGTCAACTCGACTCACAGCAACGTCAACGTTCTCACCCGTACCCGTTAGCTCCCACTCACCTTCGCACGAGCGCACAGTGCGTATCTGTTTACTACTTAATCTAGCGCTCTGAGAGGCCCTCCTTCCCTCCTCCCGTCATTCGAATGACATCCTCATAGTTGCACCCCTAGAATGCCCGGGGTGCGGGTCCATTTCCCGTGCAACCAAAGCGATTGGGGCAGCAACTAATTGATTAGTTACGTTTCCTATTCCCGTACGTCCAATCCTTTTTGAGAGGAGGCCCGGGTGCCGCCACGGCAGTCGCCAACGCTAACGGAAGCTGAGCTGCGCATCATGGATGTACTGTGGCAGCGGGGATCGGGGACGGTCCAGGAGGTGCTGGAGCGCCTTTCGCTCCGGCCGGCCTTGGCTTACAACTCGGTGCTGACGACTCTCCGGGTGCTGGAGAAGAAAGGCTATGTTACTCATAATGCTACGGATGGGCGGGCGCACGTCTACGTGCCTCTGATTGCTCAGGGGGAGGCTCGGAAGTCGGAGATTCGCCATCTGGTCAGTCGGTTTTTTAAGAACTCCCATGAACAACTGGTGCTGAACATCCTGGAAGAGCGGGGCATTGAGCCGGAGGAATTGAATCGGCTGCGGCGCATGCTGGAACGGAGCAATAAGAAATGATGATGCCCTTCCTGCAACTGGCTCAGCTGGCCGCCGAACGCGTCCTGAACGCGATTCCGGGAGGATTGCTGATTGCGGCGCTGGCGTGGCTCTTGCTGCGGGTTGTCGGAAGGCAGAATTCGGGGACGCGGTTTGCGGTTTGGTTTTGTGCGCTGCTCGCCGTGGCCGGGCTGCCGTTTATTTCGTCGGTGAGTAAGGCGGTGCCGGTCACGCACGCGGTTCGTTCGGAGATTGTCTTGCCGGGCTTTTGGGCGGTTGGGATTTTTGCTGTCTGGATTTTGATTGCGGCGCTGGCGACTATGCGGATTGTCGTCGGACTGTGGAAGTTGCGGCGGATGCGCCGCGGCGCCGTTCCTTTGGCAACATCGAGCTTGCCTCCGGCGATTCAGGATGTTGTTGCTCAGTTTCAAAGTGGGCGGCGGGTTGCGGTATGCAGTTCTTCGGCGGTGACGGTTCCTACGGCCATCGGATTCTTCCGGCCGGTGATCCTCATTCCTGATTGGGTGTTGCAGGAGCTTTCGGCAGAGGAGTTGAAAGTGGTCCTGCTGCATGAGTTCGCTCACCTGCGACGCTTCGACGATTGGACGAACCTCGCGCAAAAACTGGTGCGCACAGTTTTCTTTTTTCATCCGGCGGTGTGGTGGGTCGAAAGGCGGCTGTCGCTCGAACGTGAGATGGCGTGCGACGAGGCGGTGCTGGCTGAAACGGAGAATCCTCAGGCTTACGCGGAGTGTCTGGTCTCGCTGGCCGAAAAAAGCTTTGTGCGGCGCGGGGTGGCGCTGGCGCAGGCAGTGGTGGGTCGCGCCCGAGAAACTTCCCTGCGCTTGGCGCGGATTCTTGACGGGAGACAGCCAAACTCTTCGCGGATTTTCAAACCGGCATTCGGGTTGGTGATGGTCCTGGCTGCGTGCCTTATCGCACTGCCGGATACGCCGAGGCTGATTGCATTCGAAGATGTTGCGCGAGCGCCGGTTTTTAGTGCTGCTTCCGCTGCAGATATCGCGTCTCGATTGCCACAGGCGGCGGTCGTTCCGGCAGATCTGCGAATGACAGAGGTCCCAAGGAAGGTAGCCGTAAAGCCGAAAAGCGGGCGGGCGACAGGGAGCGATCGTCCAGCCAAATTCACCTTGGCTCACGGCGCGAACCAAAGGCAGATTCAGGCCCGTCCATTCATGGTCCGCGCAAGTGCGCAGGCGGAGATCGCTGCGCCGCAAGTGCAGTTAGTAATGCAGATGACTCAGTACGACGAACGCGGTTCCGCAATATTCAACCTCTGCGTGTGGCGAGTGACATTTGAGAGTGGGAACCAGCAGGCAGTTCGGCAAGAGGTGATTGTAAGGTCGCTGTAAACACTTTTTTTGACTCTATCAACTAAATGATTAGTTACAACAAAGGAGAATGAAGGAAATGACAACGTGGAAAGATTTAACGCGGCGCATCGTCGCTCCACTGCTTGCGGCTGTGATGGTCGTGTCAGTGGGTGCGTATGAGCTCGCCAAACCGGCCAACGCAGCAGCGTTGGCGCCTGCGCCGGCCGCTCCGGCGCTCGACAGCAATAGTGTGGAAGCGCTGCTCGCACTCGATCAGGCGATGGAGGCGCTCGCGGCGCGCGTGACACCGGCGATCGTGAACGTCACCGTCACATCGAAAACGAATTTGAAAATGAACGCCGACGAAGATGGCTTGCCCGACATGCATCAGTTTGGGCCGTTCGGGAATCCCTTTGGCGGACAGTTCGGGATGCGGCCTCAACCACGGGTTGAGCATGGACTCGGCAGCGGCGCGATTATTTCGCCCGACGGATACATCGTCACCAACAATCACGTGATCGACGGCGCGACCGACATCAACGTCACGATGAGTGACCGGCGCATCCTGCCGGCAAAGCTGGTGGGTGCGGATCCGCTCACGGACCTGGCGGTGATTAAGGTGAATGCTACTGGGCTGCCCAGCGTACCTTGGGGGGATTCGACTCAGCTTCATCCGGGACAGACGGTGTTGGCTTTCGGCAACCCATTTGGGTATCGGTTCACGGTGACTCGCGGAATTGTCAGCGCTCTGAATCGTCCGAATCCTTCGGCGACGGATCGCCGAAAGCCCGGGCAGTTTATCCAGACGGATGCGGCGATTAATCCTGGCAACTCCGGCGGACCGCTGGTCAATGCGCGCGGCGAGGTCGTCGGAATCAACACGTTCCTGATCTCTTCCTCGGGCACATTTTCGGGCATGGGCTTTGCGATTCCGACTCAGATTGTTCGTCCTACTGTGGACAACCTGATCAAGTTCGGCAAGGTTAGCCATGGTTACATGGGAATCGGGATCAGCGATGTAACTCCCGAGAACTCGAAGTTCTTCGACTTGAAGAAAGCCGAAGGCGCGGTCGTAACTCAGGTGGAACCGAATTCTCCGGGAGCTAAGGGTGGCCTGAAGACTGGAGACGTCATCACGCAACTCGATGGAAAGCCAGTTAGTGATGCCGGCGAACTTCAGGTTGTGGTTGGGCAGAAACGGCCGGGCACGACTATCAAACTGGACGTGATTCGTGAGGGCAAGAACGTTACTGTTCCTGTAACTCTGGAAGCGATGGGAAGCAAGAACGGCGACGAAGAGTCCGCGAGCACCGAGCATGGAAAGCCGCGCTGGGGGCTGGGTCTGGCCGATTTGAATTCTGAGACTCGCGAACAATTGCAGGCCCCTAAGGACTTGCATGGAGCTGTCGTCGGGAGTGTTCAACCGGGGAGTCCGGCTGACAATGCCGGGTTGCAACGGGGTGACGTGATTCTCGAAGTGAATCGCCACTCGGTGCAGTCTGCTCCGGACGCGGTAAAGGAGCTTGGCAAAGTTCAATCAGGGCAAGACGCGCTTGTCCTGGTCTGGTCGAATGGAGGCAACAGCTTTCGCGTGTTGCATCCTTCGCAAGGCTGACAGTCGACTGCGCGCTGTCTCGATGAAAGGGGCAGCGCGCAATTTCTTTTTGGAAGCGTCCTCCGCGATTGGATCCAGGAAGTGGAAGAGTCCACGCCGTAGATCGCGCCTTGCGCTAGTCTTTGCCTGTTCGGGCTAGGGTACCGCTCCGCCCTGGTCTTTTGGAATCTATGATTTAACCCATGGTTCGACGCCAAAATATTCCGCGCAAAGGACTTATACGGAAAATATTCCGGAATAAGGACTTAAGTGGCGAAAGAGGCCCTAAATCGGGGCTGCGGGAGCGGGAATCGCTCGATTCGGTCCAAAATCTTGATGTCAAAGAGCTTGCGGGAGAGAGAAACCCCCGACGCCACAGTATTCACACTGAGCTATAGGTTATCTACAATGATTATCCGGATGATGTGATCTGTCAAGGACGTTTGTCAGGTGGATTGGGATTCTTGGTCGTGGGTTGACAACCGGCCCTTCGTGACGCGAGCTGTACGCAGCGCCCACGCAGAGTACGTTTGCGAATGAGTGGGTGTCGGCACAATCAGAGGGTAACGAGATCACAATTAAACTCGATTAGTCTGTTCCTGACCGACCATCCGAGGGCGCATATCCTACCCACGATCCCTTTGACACGAGCCGCACGGAGCGCCCACACAGTCCCAAAGAACTCGAATGTGTGGGGCACCTAGCAGGCTACGGAACAATTCTATGTATGGAAGTAATTCCCATCGGTGACGGCGTAGCCGATGCGTATCCTGGTCAATGGGACATTACGCCGCTAACCAGGCTTAGAAAGAAGGTCAAGTTTCCGAAGGTGTGGCCGACGATGCCCGGCCAAGTGCTTCTTGTGCGTTGTGCAACAAAGGAAAGCGCAACACCCGTGATTGACATCCGGACCGTATCCCAGAGAGTCGGCTGCATGAATAGGTGGAAGGCCGACCAAAAGATGCCATGGATAACCCACGCAGCCTGGCCAAATGCCAATTCCTGTCGCGGCAATACGTAGCCGCGCCACCACAATTCCTCGCCGCCGATGTTGCACAAGAGCATTACAACTGCGTAGTAGATGAGAATCCACCATGCCCCTTGCAAAGGGACACCCATGAAGTCGTGTGGGCCGAAATGGCTGAAGAACTCGCGGTGAAACCCAGAAGGATCGAAAAATCTTACGGACTGGAGAGTGGTTTGAAATAGTCCAGCATTACGCTTGACGAGCACGGCCGCCAGGATCCCAAAGAATGCCCACTTGCCGCTGGTTTTCTCTTTCCATAGGGCAAGCCACGATGCTGCAACAGCCACGAAATCCGCCCAATTTCCCCCAAACATAAATCCAGAGAGGGCAGCTGCCCAGAGCCAGGCAGTCCCTTTCGGAGGCGAGAGCCGCAAGCGTTGCCAAAGGCCTTTCCATGAAACAGAACTCAGATCAAGAGCAGCCCCGACCAGCGCGGCAATCAACATCAAGGCGAGCGGCAGGATCAGCAACAAGTGGAAGACGCGCCACCAGCTAGTCCCGTGATGCCAAAGATCTGGTCCTAACCGATGAAAGAGGAACGCGAACACTAAGGCTGGAACACCAAACAGAAGCGTTGTCGCGAGCCAACTTGCTGGCTTAATCGTGCCGCGCGTTGCACCTGGTGAGTGTACCTGACTCGAAGGCATCGACAACGAAAAGGCGTGCTTCGGGCCCGTCAAGGCTTCGCCATTCCCAATTTCTTCTTAGCCAGCGGCCGGGCAAACGCATTGGTAGGATTGTGCGCATTCGACGCCAGCACCTTGCGGTAGTAATCCGTAGCCCGCGTCTGGTCGCCGGACTTTTCGTAAGCCTGCGCCAGCAGGCTCAGGATGAACGGATCTCGCTGATCGGCCTGCTGCAAATCGGCGATGGCAGTCTTGTAGTCGCCGCCGTAGAAGGCAACGTATCCCGTGAGATAAGGATAGAAGCGCGCCTGATCCGGATTATTAGCCTTGTCAAGCGCCACTTTCGCCGCCGACACATGTTTCTGCGCGTCCTCGCGCTGTCCGCGCCGCGCCGCAATGCGCGACTGCGCATTCTCCCGGCGGAAGAGCCACAGGTTCTTGTCGGCATCGCTCATGTCCGTCTTGCGGATCGCCGTCTGGTAGCCGATTCCGTACCACTTATCTGCGGTGTCGACGTCGCCACATTCCAGATAAAGACGAGCCGTTTCATTAGCAACATCGGCAGCCGACAGAAAATCCTGCCGCACCATGCGGGCGTCAAAGACCTGCTGCTCGAGCCGTCCCGCCTCGCCCATATTGCATTCGAACACGTACGACAAGGCCATAGTCCGCCACGCCCGCTCCTTGGCGTCAGCAGCCGACGCGACCTCAATCGCCTTGGCCAGGCGGCGGCGCGCCTCCGCATAGTCGCCCTTGAGATCAAGCACCGAGCCCATCCCAAGATGTGCGTCCACGTCATTGGGAGAAATCTCAAGCGCCTTGCGATAGGTAGTTAGCGCCTCGTCCTGTTTGCCTTCGCTGTCGAGTTGCTGCGCCTGCTTGACCAGCACCGCAGTTTCGCTGGTAGGCGCGGGCGCTCCCGGAGCCGCCGGAGCCTGCGCCGCCAGCATCGCACCTGAAATCACGAACGATAAGACTGCGCATCGGAGAAAAATATTCGTTACGTTCATGCGCACATTATGGCACAGCATGCCCGAGCGACGTGGGCACGCGTCTCCTCGTTCGAACGCGAACAAGCGTACCCAAATGATCGCTCCGCAAGCAGTTACCGCAGCCCACCCGACGCCTTGAGGATCTCCCCTGTCAACCATCCCGAGGCAGGAGACGCCAGGAACACCGCGATAGGCGCAATATCTTCCGGCTGTCCAAATCGTCCCAGCGGGGTCTGTGCCACCAGTTGATTTGCGAAGTCACTCCCGATGATACCGGCGCTGTGGACCCCCTCGGTCTCAACGCCCCCCGGATTGATCGAGTTGACCCGGATCTTCCTCGCTCCCAACTCCTTCGCAAGCACGCGCGTCACCGCGTCCACCGCGCCCTTGGTCGCGCTATAGACCACCGACGTCGGCGGCGTCATGTCACTCGCGACCGAGCCGATGTTGATCACGCTTCCGCCTTCCGGACCGAAATACTTCGCCGCCTCCCGCGTAGCCAGAATCAGCCCCAGGACATTAGTCCCGAATTCCCGGTGGAACTCCGCCTCGGTGACCGCCTCCAGAGGATCGAATTGATAGACGCCCGCATTGTTCACGAGCACATCCAACGCCCCGAACGTCTTCTTCGTCTCCGTGAACAGCCGTCGCACATCGGCCGCTTTCGACACGTCAGCCTGCACTGCGATCGCCTTGCCGCCTTTGCCGGTGATCGCCGCGACCACGCGGTCCGCTCCCTCTTTGCTCGAGGAGTAGTTCACCACCACCGCCGCCCCGGCCGCTCCCAGCGCCTTCGCGATACCCGCGCCAATTCCCTTCGACGCCCCCGTCACAATCGCCACCTTACCCGTCAGTACGCTCATTTTGATTGCTCCGATCCTTGGCAGTTGCCTTGCTAACTAGACAGTTAGATAACCATCGAATCGAAAAGATGCGGAATTAATTCCGTGCGGCTCGGCTTCAACCAGCGCTGCCCAATCAAATTTTCGAGAGTCGATCCAGATACGCCCGCATCACGTCCCGTTGCAGGATAAGGTTCATGAACTTGCCTTCCCGGACAATCTCGACCAGCCCCGCAGTCTCCAGTTCCTTGATGTGATGAGAGAGGGTAGCAGCGCTCACGCGGTGGGTCTTATGCAGGACGCTACAAGGCGTCGGGCTGTCACAGGCCCCGATCTGCTTAAGGATCTGATAGCGTCGCGGCTCGGCCAAGGCGCGGGCGATCCGCGCAAACTGCCGGTCTGTCAGTCGGCCGTTTTCAGAATTAGCCACCCTTCCAAGGTACGCCCGATCAATTTCAGATGTCCAGATCAGCAATACACTCTCCGGCCCCGCATGTGGAAGGCCACGACTTCAGTCGTGCCGCCAAACCGCCGCTCAACACCGGCTTTAGCCGCTGAGGTTCAGCTCTGGATTCAGATCTGTCTTGAAGGGACGCGGCTTCAGCCGCGCAGTCAATCTGCCAAGAACCGGCCGCCCGGAAACATTTTCTGAGATGACCCCGCGAGCATCCTGAAGCCGGACTCATCTAATAGGGCATTCTCCGATTCGGAGGTCCCACTTGTCCAAACAAATCCTAGTCGCAATCCTCATTTGCATTTCTCTAGCCGCCCAAACCAGAGCCCCAGAACGCAAGGTCCAGGGAATGTGATCACCTCTGAGCGCGAGCCCAAGGTGCAAATCCAGTTGCCGGAATCGGCCCAGTATGTAGGCGCAGACCGATGGGTGCTTTACGACGTTGCCGATTGTGAACTGCACGCGTTCGTCGAAGCCGATCGCCAAAAAGAAGATCAGAAAAATGTTCGCCGTCTCTATTGGGTGCAGTTTGAAGGCTACCTTCCAACCAAG
>JBKPCG010000120.1:0-12251 GCA_046727255.1 Acidobacteriota bacterium
CGTAGTCACCGAATACGGGGTCGCATACCTGCATGGCAAAAGCATTCGCGAGCGTGCCAAGGCACTAATCGAGATTGCACATCCCCAGTTCCGGGAAGGGCTCTACGAATTTTGCGAGAAAACCAAGTGGCTGCAACGGCCTTCAGCTGCAGAGGTTCCGGCAACAAGCTAAACAATGGTCGGGCCAAGAATGCCGCCAGATGATTGCTCACGACACGGCGTGACACAAGTCACTGTGTCTGGGCTTCCAAAGGTTGAGACTTCAACCAGGCAGCGACGGAGAACAGCCGCTGCTCTTCATCACGTAATAGAAGTTTACTCGGAGAGGAAACGAAGTTATGAAAACGACAAAGCTCGCGCTGCTGGTGGCGATGATCGCCGTGGCTCTTTTCATTCTGATTCCCAATCTTTCCTGGGCCGCGGATGACGGGGCAGGCGTCTATAAAGCAAAGTGCGCCGCCTGCCATGGTGCAGATGCTAGTGGTAAACCGGTTGCCAAGATCCCCAGCCTCGTCTCGGACGAGGTCAAGAAGATGTCGGATGAAGATATCTCCAAGGCTGTAACAGAAAAGCCGAAGCACGCCGGTATGGCCAAGAGTCTGACTCCTGACCAGGTGAAGGCCGCGGTGTCGTACATCCGTAGTCTGCAAAAGTAGTCATTGCCTATTCCGCTTTGCACACTGCTCCCCTTAACCTTAGGGTAGCAGTAAGCATGAAAATACCCGCCCAACCCGACGAACCGCGTTGGAAACCGGCCGTTTGAGAGCTGACCGCCAGATTCTTCGAGACTTGGGTTCCCAGAAGGAACAGGCCACCCACGACCGACAGTACGACCAGACTGGCCAACGTGCCAGTTTGGCGGCGATGTTCTAGACGTTCTAACCTTGGCCTAGGGAACAATCGAAAATACGGTCTTTGCTCCATCGGAGCTGTTCTGAAACGTCTTGTCCCGTGCAATCACCCGCACGCGCACGTCAGGGATGCCGGTGCTCGCCGGCAACTGCCAGTCGAAGCTGCGGACAGCGGGGCCGAGATCGATCACCACCGGGTGCCAGGTATGTCCGCCATCCGTTGACGTCTGTATGTCGAACGATCGTAGCCCTTGGGCCGCCGAAGCGTTCCACGTGATGGGAATCACGCCGCCTCCGGAAAATGTCGACCCGGCCGTAGGTGACGTGACTTGGACCACGAGGGCTTTGAGGCCAAACGCAGGATCTGGACGAATCGAAAAATAGGTGTCCGAAAAAAACCATTCCAGATCATTCGAATTGGAGGAGGAGAGAACCGCCAGCCGCGCGGTGTCGGTACTCAGTATGGGAAGAGTGGCGTGATCTCCGAAAAGGCTGATGAGTCCGCCGTCGGATTCGAGAAAGATGAAAGCCTCAGTGTTGCCATTGGTATTTCCCGTCCAGGCTATGGCGGGCGCCGCGTGGCCTCCGATGAAGGTTTTGCCCGAGTAGTCGGAAGTTATCTGAATGTTGCCGGTGATATTTCCCGAGGGCACGATCAGTGGAGTCTGGTCCCAGTCCTGTTGTCCGCTGGAATCGATCGCTACAACGCGCAGGAATTGATTGATGTTGACGGGTTGCATGGCCACCGGGGGAATGGTCACCTCCACCGAATTGGCCGACGGAGGAAGGTTATCGGCCAGAACAATAACCGACTTCGGTAATTGAGTGTCAAAAATGGAAGTCGCAGTCGACAATAGCACGCGCTGCTTGACTACCGTGCTGCTGTTCGACACATTCCACCGCAGAATTACTTTTTCTCCAGTGTGCGCAATAAACTCCGGCGGCCGGATGATGGTGGTAATGCCATACCAGCTGAATCCAAACGGAACCATCTGCACAACTGGCGGATTGTTCGAGATGTCGGGCGGCGAAGTCAGGAACGGCTTGAAGGTGATGGAACCAGTGATGGGATCACCCTGGCCCCCTGGATTCGCAGGCGTCTTGGGCCCGGTAGGAGATCCCCAATAGTTGAGTTGGGCTAGCGCTGTAGACCCGTTATTCTCAACTCCGGTGCCGTTGCCCTGAAACCAGTTGCCGGTAAAGTTGGGGTCGCTCATCACAAGAGTTCCTTTCGGAGTGGCTTGCGCGCCAGTCGTGTTACTGAAGAGGCGCGTTTTGCTCAGAGTCAGGATGCCGAAAGTATTTGTATTCACGGCAGACTGATTATTCTCGAAGAGCGAATTCGAGATCTGCAGGAAGTTGTTGGTGTTGATCACCCCAAACTTGGCATTTCTTACAGCAACGTAGTTCAGATGTGAACCTTCGGTGTAATTAGTATCGAATAACAGTCCACTCCAGGGTGCCGCCGGGTTCAACGCATCGAAGGTGATGGGCGCATTGGGCAGTCCGTTGGCAATGAACCTCCGCGTGGATACGATACTCAGGCCGGCGAAGCCGGTGATCGTCGGGTCAAATTTCACGGTTACGCCCGGATCGATGGTTAACGGTCCGCCGCCATTGATCAGGTTAGTCACAAGGTAAGGCAGACCCAGATTGGCCCAGCGCATGACTCCCTGGCTGCCGCCGGCGTGCGCCCAAATCATGTTGTTAATGTTCCCGGTGAGCGGGACGACCGACGACGGCAAGAGCCCGCCTTCTATATCCACTGGATAGAGGTTTCCCTGAAGAACATTCTTTGGGCCGAGAACAAAACTTCCACCCGTCAGGCTAATGCCGCCGCCGCTGGATACGTTTTTGGCGTTCACGCCATCCACGAACAGTGGCTGAATCGCCTGGAAGGTTTCACGAAGAATGATCAGCGGCTGCCCGTCAACGCGATTGGTACCGGCCAGACGAATGGATCCGCGCAGCACCTGCGTGTATGTGTTCGTGAACGTAGAATTCGCGAGCACCAGGTAGGAGTCAGTGATTTCCATCAGAGTATTGGTGAATTTGCAGCGGGTCAGCTTGATGACGGGCGGCAACCTTGGAAGCAAAATGTCGAGTGTAAAGATAAGGCCATTAGGTCCGGTGAAAGTTGAATCAGAAATAGTGATTTTCCCGGGCCCGGGCCGAATTTGGCCGCCCACATCCGTGAAGGACATCACCAAATTGCCGCCGTCCACTGTAATGGCCGGAGGAAAGACGTCTTGAGCCACAATCGAAATGTGGTTGGCCGATAGACCCTGCGCTTTCAGTGCGCCCGACACGGTCAGGCCGGCTCCTTGGAACTGGAGCTGCACGCCTGGCTGGACAATAACTGTCCCGCGTTTCGGGATGGTGAGATCCGCGCAAATCTGAAACGGACTATTTGCGGCCAACCACGTGACGGTTTGTCCCGGAGACGGTATGGGAGGCTGGTTGCATGCCGCGTTGGCAATGCTGGCGCTCCCTAACAAGAAGTTGAACCCGAGAATGATAAACATCAATTTTGTTCTGCTGTTAACTATTAGATTCATACCGCCTCCGATGTTGTGATCGCTCGCCCAGAAATCATGTCGGTCGTGTAGTCGGGAAAGCCCATGTTGATTACATAGACGATCTTGCCGTTGGGCCCGGCCGCGGCGAAAGCAGAAGAGGACACTACGAGGGTAACCGCGAGACACGGAAGAGTCGCGGCAAACCACTGGGAACCTGGTACGCATGAGAGACCTCCATCAATGGAAAAATTTGATCTCGGTCTTGCAAGGTGGGTAGACCGTCATTCTGGCGCCTATTGGCCAGAGATGCAGTGATTGCCATCACACATCCGCGTGATACCTTCTGAGGCCAGAGCATTTGTAATTTTCATGGAACGTGACCGCCTCGCTCTCTTAGCCGTCTACGATCTAAGATATCTGTTCGCTAGTGATCAACTCGCTATTCATCGAAGGCAGCCGCTTCCGCTGGGAAAGAGCCCCTACCCACCTCTGAGTCCGGGCTCTTCCCAGTTGAGAAGCACAGTAGAGCTAGCTCTACCGATGAGTTGGACAACGCGCAGCCTATGACGGGAACAGACTTTGTGACGCGTCGATAGGGCGAGTTCAGAACAAGGAAAATCGAGTGACGATTCCTTTCCCCAGAAATCGTCACTCGCCAGGAGAGTCGATCGTTATTTCTACCCTCTACGGGGTAATGCGGCGCGCAATCATGTTGAACTTGCTGCCGGTGAAGAACAGCAGGCCGCGGACGCGCACGGCGTCACCGTTGGTGAGGGCGTGCGGCAGATCGTGGAGGTCGGTGCCGGGCTGCCAGTAGACAGTTACGCTGGTTGAGCCTGAAAGCATCGCGAACGCCGAGTCTGGCGCCACTGTGAGCGTAAACGTGGTGGGTGCTGACCCCGACAAGCCGGAGACAGTTCCCGAGATCGCTTGCTGCTGGAGCTTCAGCTTCTCCGCTATCAACGAATTGCCGCTCACGGAATTGTGAGTCTCGATTTCGATGCGTTGTCCGGCGTGCACCGTGAAGGCATCGAACGGGAAATTCGGAGCGGAGGGCAGCCCGCCGATGCCACTGGTATCCACGTTGCCTTTACTCACTTTGTAGCCGGCACCACTAACGTCGGCGGTAAAGCTCGATCCAGTTTTGGTGTTGTCCATACCGCTGCCGGAACCGTCGTCGGCTACGAATGTCAGCTGAGTCGCTGGGTGGCCCACGACCTGCGAAATCAAGCCCTCCACTTCCGCTCCTCCGGCATCTTCGACGCCTTCGACTTCTTTCGCGTACAACGTTCCGTCTGTCCGCGTGAAGCCCTCGACGGTCACGACCGTATTTGTCATGGTTGCAAGCGTGGCGCCGTCCTTGAATTCTGTGTTGGCGTCGGTTGTGAACGTTAGAGAGGTTCCGTTCATACCGAGCGCGAGGACGAACGAGTTGCCGCTGACACTGGTCACCGTACCCGTAGTATCCTCGAGTTCGCCATTCTCGAATTCCTGCTCGTCCTGTCCCACCACCGTAGAGGTGGAGAGTTTGAACGAAGAGCCGCTGATGTTGACTCCCGTAACGTTGCCTTGCCCGTCGAACGTGAGAGAGTTCGCAACGTTGAGGTCAATGTTCACGACGGGAGCACTTGCCCCAACAGTGAACGCCGGACTGAAGGCCACCGTCACCGCCTGGCTGAAGTCAGGCTCCAGTTTCACGATCTGGCCGAGGATGTTAATGAAGACCACCTCGGGATGCGCCACGGTCAACGTCGCACCCGTGTAGGTTCCCTGGGGAACTTTGAGAAGCGAGAGAGGCTCGTTGGTTCCGGAAAGATGGGTCAACTCAAGCCGACGGGTTGTTGACAACACCGGCACCGTGGCCCCGCTGCTGAGGGTCAAGGTGATGGGTCCGACCGTAACTTCGAATGCAATCACACGGTCCGCGGGAGCGTCACCGATCTTTATCTGTGTTGCGGTTGTGCTGGCCCCGCCGCCTCCGCCCCCACCACCCCCGCCGGGAGGCGTACTTCCGCCCCCACCACAGCCCACGGCACTCAGAAGGACGCCCACGACAATCAGGAAAATAAATGCTTCACCGAACCACGTATTTCGGGATCTGCGTGACAACATGACTTCCTCCAACTTCACGGTTCGACCATGAAGAAAATAGAAATTGGGCCGTTCCAGGTGGGTAGAATGTCATT
This sequence comes from Acidobacteriota bacterium, assembly GCA_046727255.1. Lineage (GTDB taxonomy): Bacteria > Acidobacteriota > Terriglobia > Terriglobales > Acidobacteriaceae > Acidiflorens. The sequence goes on from JBKPCG010000120.1 coordinate 5,557, forward strand.
CTCGCGTTCCCCAGCCAGCGAATTCCGTGATCGCTGTCACACATACGCGTGATGCCCTGGCACCAGCGCTTGTCATTTTTATCGAACGGTGGCCGGTCCCCCGGGGGAGAAATCCCACCCACCTCTGAGTTCGGATCTCCCCGGCCACCGAGTAAGACAACCGCGAGGAATACTGCGGAACAAGAAAACGGATCGGCCGGTTTTATGTGCGCGGACGTGTCTCTGTACCTATTGAGTTCGAAGAGTTGTGAGGAGTAGTGGTCGCTACCAGCCAATCCCGGGTCAAATTCTTGTCATGACTACGTCAAAAAATCTGTTCCGCGACCAAAGACTCGTTGTCATAACCAGTGTTGAAGGAATGTAGGCAAGGGGCGACGACGCTGGATGTACGGCATGCGAAGCGGTTTTCTCCAATGATTGACGCACTCACGACCGGCTACGGAACCCGTTGCAGACGAAGGGCACTGAGCATCATGCCGGCGGCGGTAGCCGAAGAGCCCAGCGTTATAATTGAGCCCATGTCTTTGGAACAACTCCTGGATGAGGAGTTGGTTTCCCGCTACCAGTCCACCATGGCGACTGGCGAGCGAGAGGAGTACATTAATGAACTATTTCGCCGGAATTATGCGCGTGTAGCCCGCTGGTGCCTGCGGTTCACGGACGACCGCGAATCGGCTGCCGACCTGGCCCAAGAGGTTTTCACCAAGGCGTACCAGAATCTGCCTTCATTCCACGGGCAATCAAAATTCTCCACCTGGCTGTTTGTCGTTGCCCGAAATCACTGCTTGAATGCAGTGCGCGCCAACGCGAGGCAGGCCACGGAGCTGAAAGCCGATGACGGCGAGGATATCCTGCTGGCGATTGCCGACAACTCCCCGAATGCCCACTCGGTAATGGAGCAAACAGCGGCTGCCCAGTTGGCTCGCAAGCTACTGTCGGAAGCGCTGGATGAAACCGAAAAAATGGTTTTCACGCTCCACTACGGCGAGGAAGTGCCGCTGGATGCAATCACGCGCCTGCTCCGGTTGGAAAATCAGAGCGGCGCAAAAGCTTACATCGTTAGCGCCAAGCGCAAACTGGCCCGCCTGGTGCAGCAGTGGAAAGCACGCGGTCAGTACAAAGGAATTTAAGCGAGGCTCGTCATGGCGGATCGGGACATCTTGAAATCGTCGTTCGCAGCCACACCGGAATGTCTGACGCCGGCGCAGTTGGAGACTCTGGCGGAGGGAACGAAGACTCATCCGCACCTCGCGGGTTGCCCGAGGTGCCAGGCGGAACTGGCGATGCTGAAATCGTTTGAATCGGGAGCACCACTTCCGGACGAAGGCGCGGCGGTGGCGTGGATCAGTTCTCACCTCGATCGCCAACTTGAGAGTATCAAGAATCCCTCGCGTGTTCGCGCCCGAGCAGCCACTCAGAATCTCGAAACGCAGGATTCCTGGCTGGCGAGGGTCTTCGGCTTAAGAGCTTGGCGCTGGGCCCTGCCGGCAACTGTGGTTGCGGCTGCGGTCGTTGTGGGTGTGATCCTGCTGCGGCCTCCGAAGGAACCGGAATTGCAGGCAAACGCAGGGGGGCAGACTACCGTTTATCGCTCGCAAGAGATCCAAGTCGTCACCCCGGTCGGCGACGTGCCACAGGTTCCCCGGACGCTGCAGTGGCACGCGTCTTCCGGTGCCCAACGCTACAAAGTGGTAGTGATGGAAGTGGATAATTCACGCCTCTGGTCTGCTGAGACGAAGGAGACTTCCGTCGAAATTCCCGGGTCTCTGCGTGCTAGAATGCTCCCAGGCAAGCCGATTCTGTGGCAGGTAACGGCTGTTGATGGACAAGGCCGTGTCTTGGGTACCTCGCAGATTCAGCGGTTTTCAACCCCCCGCGAACAGTCGTCCCAGAAACCGCAGCCGTCACAATAGGTGAGGTGTGTCATGATCCGTAGCCGTTCTCTTTCAGCTTCTTTCCGATGGTTCATCCGCGTTGCATCTTTCGCTCTTCTGCTAACTCCGAGCTATCTACTGGCTGTCGATCCCGCCTTTGCAGGTGTGGAACTCAGGATCCCGGACGAAACGGTCCCCCCGGGCGGGATGCTGCAACTGAAGGTCGAAATTACCGAGCCCAAGCCGATTCTCAAGGGCGGCCAGAGGGCTCAATACCAGGCACAGTTTCTTGGCCCGGTGCAGGGGATCGCTTTGTTTAGTCCGAATGGAGATGCCAGCGGGACTGCCGTGCTTTCGAAGGGGGCGGCACATCTCTCCTTGAACTCTCCGCTCTTTGACATGGGAAACGTCGTTGACTATCCAATTTTGACGATGGCCATGCCAGTGAAGACTACCGCGATCCCTGGAAAAACGGCGCCGCTCGTGTTGGATCCGAGCCTTTCGCGGTGGGTCGACCCCAATGGGCAGGATTATCCCGTCTTACTGACCAACGGCCTTGTGACCGTTGGAGGGACACTCTCCATCTCGAACATTCTGCCTGGAGGAGGGGTGGTGCCGGGCGGGACAAAAATTCGGATACTGGGAATGGGTTTTCAGCCCGATTCCAAGGTGCAGGTCAACGAAGCAATCCTGGCTACGTCAACCTACGTAAGCGCGAATGAAATTGATGTGACGCTGACCACGAATGTGAACATGACCTCCCGCCGCATTCGCGTGGTCAATCCAACTACCAACGAAAGGGTCGAATACTTTTCTTACCAGCGCACGACCCGCATGGGCAAAAGTCAACATCCTCTGATTGCCGCGACCGAGGCGCTGTTCGCCCAATCTACCTGGACTCTAGCCTATTTCAAGCCGGTGTTGTCCGGTTCGCAATTCAGCGGTCTGGGGCTGCAGAATCAAGCTGCCATCGACTCGAAGGTTCGCCTCCAACTCTTCGCCAGCAACGGCAGTCTGCTCGCTGCTCGCACCCTGACACTACGTGCCAACAAACGGATGACGCGCGACGACGCGGAATTTTTTATCGGCGTGGTTCCCAACACCGGCACCACCCTGAAAGTGACTGTCCTCTCAGGCCCGCCCATTCAGCTATTAGGCTTGTTAGGAGATGACGCCTTAGGAACGGTCGACCCGCAGGATCCGTCGCCGGTGCCGTAAGCGAAGCAAAAGTGCCGCGCTGATTCCGAGTATCGTAAGAACTAATGCGGCGGCCGCGATCTTCCGCCACGAGACAAAAGTGGGCAACGGATTGAAGCCATCGCCATTGAGCACAAATGCCGCCCAATGCGCTGGGTTCGCAAGCACCGTTCCCGAATGCAGGAACTTGAGCTTCGCTGAACGCAAGGCCTCCGCTTTGGGCTCACCCTTCTGTAGTGCGAAATAATAGAACTGCTTCATGAATTCCGCTGTCGGCTGATCGTCCACCCGCCACAGGGTAGTTAGCGCCGAGCGCGAACCAGCGAAGAGCAGAGCGCGCCCAAAGGCCTGGACTCCCTCGCCGCGAATCATTTTTCCTCGTTCCGTATTGCACGCGGAAATTGTGGCCAGATTTACTCCGCTTAAGTCCAGATCATAAAGTTCGCGCAGGAAAACATAGTCGGCAGTTCCGCCGGGATCTTCGGGCGAGAAAAGTATCCGCGAATTCTCCGGGTTGTCGCCGTCGGTAAATGCGTGGCTACTGACATGAAGCAGCATCGCGCTGTTCGCCTTGCCGGTAAGAAACGCTGCTTTCAGATCGGCTGGGCCAAGAAATAATTCGGACCTTCCAGAGCCCATGGCTGCGATATCCCGGATCTCGGCGGCCGAGTAAGGGAGGGGTTGCAGAGTGGGTCCTCGTTCCAGTTCGTCTGCTGTGTTGCGATGTGGCTGGACGACTGGATCGCCGAATGCGGACAGCTGCCGCACCCACGGCATATTCCAACTTTGATCCCTTGTATTGACTCGCCGCAGCAAGGCTGCGCTCGGCAGATACGAAATATCCAGACGCTCGAGGAGAAGCGCATTTTGCTTCTCTCCGTCGGGTAGAAGGTCAAAGGGGAGGGTACTGAGCCAGCCGTCGGGAACAATAAGAGCGCGACGCAAGTCCGCAGAGCGGGGCACTCCTCCGGGGATGAGACGTCCGAGGATTGCGACCTCCTGGCGCCAGTCCCCGCGTAGGTTGTCGGGCAGCGCTTTCAGGAACGCCAGGATCCTCTCCTTATCGTCGCCGGACAGCTGGTTCTGAACAACACCATACGATTCACGCGTACACCAGATCAGAGCCAGCCGATCTCCGGACGTCCAAAATTCCAGCAGAATCGTTGCGCCGTCCAGATAGCTGCGAACCTCGCTAAGACTTAACGCCTGCTTTTCTGGTTCTCCCTCCGCGCTCGACGCGAGCCGATCCTGAAACGTCCGCGCTCGGCTCCGCTCGAGAAAAAGGAACGCCTCAGCGGCGTCGCTTTGCTTCAGTAGCAGCGTAATCAAGGCGTCGTAAACGTCTCTCTTGTCAGCCAGGAATTCCGTGCGCAGCGCGGAAAGCTGAAGCTGGCTGCGGCTGGCTTCGATAATCGCAATGGCCTCGCGGTAATCGACCTCGGCTTTGCCGGGTTCATTGGAAAGCTCTTCGCTTCGCGCCGCTCCATACAGTGCTTTCCATTGCTCTTCCTTTGTCCCCAAATGTCTGGCTTGCATCAGAGCCAGTTGAAACCGTTCGTGTCCAGCTTTAATGACACCTTTCCGCAACAAGGTCTCGCCGAGATAAAGATGCCCTTGCATCTCCTCACGCTGATTGTGAGTTTCAACCGCTCGCGTGAGAGCCCGCTGGAAAAACCGTTGTGCTAAGGCCAGATCTCCCTGGTCCAGGGCATACACTATCCCAATGTTTTTCAGGACGCTGATCTCGCCATCAGCGTCGTGTTGTTTCGAATATAGGCCGAGCGCCGCTCGATAACTGTCGAGCGCCTTCCAGGGATCACCGAGCCGCCGATAAAGCGCCCCCAGATTCGTAAGCAAGTGTGCCCGGTCGCCGGCCGTCAGCGCCTTTGAAGACTGCTCCACCCGCTGATAGATCTCAAGCGCCCGCGGATATCGCCCCAGGCGCTGATAAACCGTTCCTTCATTGATCTCGGTGATCTGCCGCCAATAGTTGCTCCAGGGCTGGCCGGGGTTTTGATCCACGATTGCCAAGGCGCTCTCGTAAGCGCGCAAGGCCTCGAGATATCTTCCGGGAAAATAGTCGGCGGTCCCGAGATTGTTGAGAATCCGTACCTGATTTTCCAGATCGCCCTCATCCTTGCTCAGACTTAGGGCACGGGCAAGGGTCGCCTGGGCTGCTGGATAGAATCCGCGCTGTACTTCGGCGATGCCGCGATAATTGAGGGCATAAGCCTCTTTGTTCCTCTGTCCCAGCTTGTGGTAAACGTCCGCGGCCTGTTGACCAAATGAAATAGCATCATCGTAGTTCCCCTCCGCCGATGCCACCTGACTCAAAGCGTTGAGGACGTAACCCAATTGGGCCGAGGGTTCGCCTGTGCGAAGCGTAGCGAGCACAGATTCATAGATTTTCCTGGCTTCCGGAAGCCCACCTTTTTCCTGCAGCGCATCGGCCTGGCGGATTTTCTCGTCGATCGGATTGCCACTCGCGGTTTGTGTGGTGGAAGGGATCACTACCAAGAACAAAAAAGCAATGACAGTTGCTGTGACCTTGAAGAAGTGCATCTTTGTTACATTGTAAGCGCCACTGACGCCTAATACGAACTCGCAAGTTTCTGCTTCTCACCGCCTTCCTCCGATGTCTTAACCGAATGAACGCACTCTTAGACGCAGTTGATCGTTAGGTGCAGACACGTTTACAGTCCGGTAGTTGGTGTAATGGTGACGTTACGCCAACAATCTCGAACCCTTCGATCACTCGGGCTTTTTCCCATGAACCCGAACGCGGGAAACTCGTCAACAACCTGCTGCATTTCGGCAGTGCAAATGCCGTCGGGCAGCGGCACGTGTCATTGTCATGCAGTTGTGTCAGAACGCGGAAGAAGGTGCAGGCGGGTTAGCATTCTAATCTCCCGCCTGCCATCACAATCACTGAAATTTGCCGGAGATCAGTAGCGGAGAACCACAGCCGGGACTTGTCTTGAAAGGCGCGACCGCAGACTGGCGCGCTTGCAGCTTGTCGCCGACGGTGACCCTAGGAACGAGATCGCCATCGCTGGTCCTGAGCTCGACCTCGGCCGTCGGTATCCCACCTACCAGCCTCACTTTGCCGACGCCGATCTTCGTCTTGACTAAGGTGACGCTGTCCTGCAAGCAGAACGCGATCGGCGTGCCGACGGGAATGTTGATGTGATCCAGCTCCGCTGTGAGGCGGGTTGGAGCACCGTTACTTTCCCGGTAATCGCCGCGGAGTTCCGCTTCGAAACCATTGATGATCTTGTTCTTGTGGACGCCGAGTTCGAGGCTCTGTGCCCAGACTTGACTCGCGGAACCCAAGAGCGTGAGGACCAGCAATGACGCCAGAGCAATAAAGTGTTTTCTTGTGGTGTGCATTTTCTCCTCCTGCAAAATTGACTTCACCTACTGAGACACGAGAGCCAGTGCGTGTAGAACAAAATCCGAGCAAAACCCCTAAGACAATCGAATCAAAAGAAGGGCCACGTCCTACACCAATGATCCGGGACTCATTGCCCGAAACGACAACATGGTGGCTATCAACTCCGCGTTGCAAATTGATCTCACAGGTCAGGTGTGCTCGGATTCGATTGGGAATCAGTTCTACAGCGG
>JBKPCG010000121.1:0-17780 GCA_046727255.1 Acidobacteriota bacterium
TATCGAGGAGTTTCTGGCGGAGGGCTGGTACCTCGCGTAGAGACGCGGCGTGCCGCGTCTCCCCTAGCATCGGATCACGGTCGCGCAAACGGAGACGCGGCACGCCGTGTCTCTACTCGAAATCTCTTCAGAAGCCCATGATGTTGTAGCCGCAATCCACATGGATAATTTCTCCGGTGATGCCGGAGCTGGCGTTGGAAGCGAGAAACACGCCGGTGCTGCCCACCTCGTTTACGTCTACATTGCGTTGTAACGGCGCCCGCTCAGCGTGGGATTTCAGCATGTCGCCCAGGCCGGAGATGCCGCGCGCGGCGAGGGTTTTGATCGGGCCGGCTGAGATCGCGTTGACCCGGATTTTCTTCCTGCCCAAGTCTTGCGCGAGGTAGCGGACCGTACATTCGAGCGCGGCTTTGGCCACGCCCATCACGTTGTAGTGGGGCACAACTTTTTCCGCGCCGTAGTATGTCATGGTGATGATGCTGCCGCCATCTTCCATGAGCGGTGCTGCGGCGCGCGCGACCGCGATCAGCGAATAGACGCTGACGTCATGTGCGATGCGGAAACCTTCGCGTGTTGTGTGGACGAAGTCCGCTTTCAACTCCTCGGCCGGCGCGTACGCCACACTGTGCACGAGGACGTGTAGCTTGTGGTAGCGGTCTTTGAGTTTTTCGAACAGCCGCGTGATTTCTTCGTCGTTTGAGACGTCGCACATGAACCCTTCGGCGCCGGGGAGCGACAGGATCAGGTCTTTGGCCTCCTGCTCCAGGCGTTCGTTCTGGTAAGTGATGGCGAGGTTCGCGCCGGCCGCGTGCAGTCCTTGGGCGATAGCCCACGCGATGGAGCGCTTGTTGGCGACTCCGAAGACGGCGGCGGTGCGGCCTTTTAAGTCCTCGAACATGATGGGAGCTCCTCAAAAATTTAAGAGAAAAGAATAACAGTATGGTAGAGAAGCGGCGTACCGCTTCTCCCCCGGCAGCGGCAGTACCGCGCGGGAAGCAGGAGACGCGGCAAGCCGCGTCTCTACCCATCTGTTTTGGCAGCCAATCGTTGCAATCTCGTTAGTCGGCGACGGACGCGACCGCCTGCTGAGTCTTCATTGGCCAGCACGCGCTGCCGAAGGCTAGAGCATATACGACGGCGATCAGGCCAAATCCCGCGGCCAGGCTGATGCGGGAAGCGATCCAGCCGACGGTGATGCCGAGTATCACTTGCAAGAGTGTTCCAAAAAAGTAGAACGTGTTTTGGACACGTCCCATGAAATGCGGTGGCACCTGCTCCATCAGACTGGTATTCATGGCCACTCCGCTGAGACCACGCGCGGAGCCCATCAGGCCATAAAGCAGAACGGCCAATGCCAGCCAGGGAGAAAACGGCGAAAGCGCCATGGAGACGGTCAGGATCGCCATCGAGATCGCGATGGAACCACGAGATCCTAGTTTTGCGATCGTAGTGGGAGCATACAGAGCGCTTAGGAATGCGCCGACGCCCCATCCCCCGTTCAGCCAGCCGTAGCCTTTGGCGCCCGCGTGAAATATATGGTCACTGAGGGGTGGAGTGACCACCACGCCGGTCATCATGGCACCGAGAAACAGTGCCCAACTTGTGCCCAGAAAAATCACACGGCGGTGATCGCGCAAAAAAGCCAGCCCCTCTCCCATCTCACGTAAGAAGCGCTCGAGCGCCGTTTCCGCCGCTTCGAGATCATGTTTCAGTTCCTGCGCTCTCGGCACAACGCGTCCCTGTCGCACTGCGAAATAACAGAGAAAAGAAACGACGTAGGTGCTCACGTCGATCAGCAACACGCCGCCCAGTCCGATGTGCTCGTAGACGAAGCCGACGATTGCGCCTGCGATCATCCATCCGCCCTGTACGCCTGCTAGCAGGAGTGTGTTTGACTTTACGAACTCGCCTTCGGGCGTGAGTTCCTGGATGAGAGCGGTGATGGTCGGCCAGAACATCCAGAAGCCCGCGGCCACGAGCGTGTTCATGAGGTAGAGCTGCCAAACCTGGACGCGGCCGCGATAGGCGAGGACCGCCACCACGAGAATGATGAGGGCGCGCGCGGCATCGAGCATCATGACCAGCCGCCGCCGGTCTTCGCGATCAATGATGACGCCGGTGAACGGCAGCATCACCATCGCGGGCAGCGTTTGCAGGACGGCAAACGTGCCCAGGGCCATCTCGGAATGCGTTCGTTGCAGAACTGTCCAGGCGACGGCGGCGGAGTTCATTCCGCTGCCCAGCATGGAGATCACGTTGGCCGCAAAAACAAAGCGCAGCCCGCGTTTCTGCAGGATAGAGCGCATCATTTGAATCTAACATGGGGTTCAGGGAGGGCTGCGGGAGCGATGCGTTTAGATGCTTGAAATTTTCCGTTCCCAAAAAAATTGTCATCCTTCGCTTCGCTCAGGATGACAATTCTTAATGTAGTTAACGAGGCGCTCTAGTTCTCGGTCTCGACCGGCGTGGACTTCGGTGTCGGCAAGGCTTTCGCGGGCTTTGCAGGCTTTCCAGGTGCCGCTGGTAGAGGCGGCGCTGGCGGAGTGGCGACGGTCACCGTTCCCTTCCGGATCTCGACTGTCCCGTGTTCGTTGTTGATGACCAGCCTTGGACCGTTATTGCCGATGGAGCCGTTGGCGCTGGCCTGACCGTCGCCATTGTTGATCTGCAGTTCGCTGAAGTCGCTTGAAATCTCGCCGCCCCGGGAACGCGCCTCGATTTTGATGGCGGTATTCGGGGGAATCGTCACCTGCACATCGCCTTTTCGGTTTTCAATCTGAATATTGCCGGGATTGTGCAGGCCCACTTCTACAGTGCCGTTGTTGTCTTGCAAACGCAAATCGCCCGACAAGCCATCGAGCCGGATGTCCTTGGAGCGGGTGATCAGGCGCATGGGCCCGGTAAGCGAATCGGCGCGCAGGTCGCCCGAGTCCAAGTCGAGACGGCCATCGAGCCGCGAGAATTCCATGTCGGTACGGGCGGATTTGAAGGTGACGGTTTTGGTGATCCGGACCAGGCGAACGCTTTCCTGGAACTCCCCGTTCAGATGGGCGGCCCCATCGACATCTTCAACCGCAACTTCATTGCCGTGGCCCTGGATGGTCACGTCGCCCTTCACATGTTGGACGCGGGCAGAGCTGCGCTCCACGTCGATCGTGACGTTGCCGGTGTGGTCACTCACGTTGACCTCACCGCGCTGATGATCGATCGCGGCATTGCCGGAGATACCGGTGATGGTGACGTCGCCCCGACGATCCGTGATGACGAGTTCCACGTTGCGGGGGACGAAGACGTCCAGGTCCGTCCTGACGCCTTTGTCGCCAGCACTTTGTGTATTCGCATTAAGAGTGACGATTTTGTCGTTGACCGTGATGTCGGGCTTGGTTTTGGTGTTGGAGCTATCGGCGTCTTCCTGCTTGTCCGCGCGAATTTTCTTGCGGACCGAAACCTTGAGCGTATGAGTATCTTCTGTCACATTTATGTTGACGGAGCCACGTTCGTTGTTGATACGCAACGTTCCGCCTGCCGGGAACGCCTTGCTGAGTTCGTCGCTATAGTCGAAAGTGGATCCGCCGAACAGGTCTTCAAAATCCTCGTTGTCGCCGATCTGAATGTGGTCCTTGATGTTGGGCCACACGCGGACAAACTGAGTCGCCATCAGACCGATGCAAACGATGAACAGCACCAGGAAAACCCCTCCGGCGCCAATGCCGCGCGCCGGCAGTCCAGCCCGCTTTGCCTGCTGGTGCTCGATTAGCTTGATCACTCCCCAAAGGATGAGCAGGAGGGGCCAATAGCGGGCAAATATCGTCGCCAGGGAGTAGCGGTCGAGTACGCCCATCGTCATCAGGAGGAACAACACTCCCAGAAGAATCAAGACAATGGGTCCCGCAATCGAACGCTGCCGCCGCGGAGTCATCACCGGGCTAGCCATGACTCACCTCACTCGGAGGAGTCGGCGGCACAGCTGTTCCTCCGCCGGAAGCGGGGCCTACTCCCGGGCCGGGCGGATTGCTGGGGCCAGCGCCCATCGCTGAGCTCTGCAGCAACTTTACTCCGCCAATCACCAGCAGAATGATCGGCCAGGTGCGGTCGAAATGGGCGACCCGCAGTTCCGACAGGAGGAACAGAATTCCGACGGTGGTAATGATCGCCGGGCCCATCAACCGCCGCGTGTGGCAGCGCGGGTCGAGGGCCGCGGAATTGCCATTGCCCAGCAGACCGAAGTTCCGAGCGAACATCCATCCTCCCAGCACGATGAGTAATATCGGCCAGAAGCGATTGACACCGAATTCGCTGAGCCCGAGCGTGTGCAGCAGGAAGAAAACTCCGATCAGGATCAGAATTACGGCACCAGCAGGGATTCTCTTGGCGTCAATCCGGTCGCCACCGCTGAAGGTTTGCGCAAGGTTGAAGGGATCGGGAGGAGCCTGGCCCAATTGGAGGGCGCGCGCCGAGCGCACGCTGTCGATGATCTGGTACACATAGAAGAATGCAATTCCCAATCCGCAGACCACTCCCAGGATTTCGCTGCCACCGTGATCGCTGGCGCTGGCTCCGGCGATTAACAGCCCGAAAATAATCAGGTGCGCGAGCCCCTTGGCATATTGGCCGGTGTACACAGCGCCCACGCCAAAGGGGAAAAAACCAGCAAGCACTCCGGCCAGCGCGGGGTTCGGTCCCGAGCCGGGCGAAATGGGCGGGGCGGAAGAATAGCCTGCTGCTCCTCCAGGAGCATTCGGCGCAAAGGAAGCGGCTGCGGAGGGCACAGTGCCCGCCATTTTCGCTCCCAGACAATCTTCGCAATAGATCACGCCTTTGACTGGGCGTGTGCAGTTCGCGCACAGTGCTTTTCCGCAGGTGCGGCAATAGGCCACTGCTGACGCATCAGCATGATTGGCGCAGTTCATACAAACCTCCTGTTCGTGGTCACCGTCACGTCAGGTGGCAGATCCGGCAGGCCGGCTAACACCGGCTGGTTCTCTTCACGGGAGTAATTTCGCTCCTGTTTCTGGTCTGGTTGTCCACTGGTATCGCTGTTGTTCTTGCGTTTTTGGTTGGGTTTCTCGGGACCGGGTTCGGCGGGAGTCGTTGACCGCTTGAACTCGCGTACCCGTGATTCGATCTCGTATACGAACCGAATATTTTCGTAAAACTTTACGACCTTGCCTTGGGTAGTGTAGTAGGTACGCTTCAAAGCCGAGGGTCGCAGATTGATGTTCGCCACGTCGGACGGCTTCACGCCCGCCGCGCTCAAGGCCAGCGAAAACGAGAAGAAGATCATCCCGAACGACATCACGAAGCGGGGCTGACGCACGAAGGCAGCGGTTGGTGTGATAAACGAATCCCACCACAGCCGGGCGCGCCGGCCGATGCCGGTTGTGCGAAGCTCGGGCGTGGCTGCATGCAGCCGGGCGCTTGAGATTCCGCTGGTCGCTGCTAGAATGCTGTTTATCAGGTGAGGAGGTGGCTCAACTTCATCGAGCGACTTGAGCCATTGCTGACCCGCCACCGCGTCCGCGAACAGAGGCCCGCAGATCGCGCAGACGCGCGCGTGCGCTTCGAAGCTTTCGTTCTCCTTCTCCCTGTGGGAGCCGCTCAGTTTGCCGTCGATGGCTTCGCTGAGCAGGGCTTCGAACTGGCTGCACTCGATCCCGTGTTTGGATTCGCCTGGCATCACATCACCTGCCTATATGTACGTTGAAGTAGGCGCGCAAGTTCCGCACGCCCCCGGTTAATTCTGGACTTAACGGTCCCTTCCGGAACCTTTAAAGCGCCTGCAATCTCTTTGTAATCCATATCTTGCAAGTCCCTCAGAATCACGGCTTCCCGAAGCTCCGGGGAGAGTTTCTGGAGGGCCTGGTGGACGGCTTCGCGCGTTTCGCGGCTCTGGACATGGGCGTCTGCGGATCTCGATGGGTCGGCAATTTGGACGGAAAGGGGTTGTGCGTCTTCATGTTCCGAGGGAACTGTGTCGAGAGAGTCGGTCATCCGGTCGTGCTTGCTCTTGCGGAAGTGGTCCACCAACAGGTTGCGCGTGACCGTAGTCACCCAGGTCATGAATGCGCCCTTACTTACGTCATAGCTGTTCAGGGTGCGGTACATTTTGATGAAGACCTCCTGGGTCAGATCCTGGGCATCGTCGGAGGTCCCGGCAAAGCGATAGCAGATGTTGTAGATGCGCCGGTGGTAGCGCTGGACGATGTCCTCCCAAGCCGAGGCATCGCCGGCAATGCAGCGACGGACAAGCAATCCGACGACTTGAGCCTCGTCCAACCGGTATTCTCCGGAACCCCTGGCTCGTCCTGTAAACCGTGCGTTTGCGCCGAGCGCGATTGTTTGGCTCAACAACACACAACAGATACGTCTAGCGCAGAAGGGAAGTTCCCTTGAATCATGAAGCTAGGCATTGTAGCAGTGCGGCCACCCCTACGCGCCTGGAGTTGGGGGCAAGAACGGGGCGAAACAACTTCGTGCCCATAGCGATGAGATAGATGGAGATCCAATTTGGAGTGGCCGCTGCTAGGAAAATGGGTTTCTTACGGTCACGCCAAAATATGTCTGGCCCGCATTGAAATCCTCGGACCAGATCTGCGGACAGCCTAAGCGTTCGGCGGCTGCCACGATCATTCCATCGTAGAAATGCAAGCCATAGGAGGTGCGCACCTGAACAGCGCGGCGGATGAGATCTCCGTCGGGGCTAAGCAGTTTGATCGCCGCGAGCGCGTCGAGCGCCACGATCAAATCGTCAGCGGCGACTGGCGGAGAGACTTTGTGGAGTAGCGTTGCCGCAAACTCTCCCAACACCTGAGCGGAAATCACGAATTCTCCCGCCACTGCTCTTCTAACCAGTTCCTTCGCCACGCGCTGTTTGACCGGATCGCTGGTGTCGTATGCGTAAACCAGTACATTGGTATCCAGAAATTCAGCGGCGGGCATAAAGGTCTTCGCGCTTCCAGGTTTTCTTTCCTACCCGGATCTGCAACTGCTCGAAACTTCGTTCGAGCGCCTCGCGCTCTCTGCGCTTACGGCCCGATTTTGCGTGCTCAGACGCCAATTCCTGCAGATAGGCGCGTACTAGTCCGGTCAGCGTAGTATCGCGCTCGACCGCGATTTTCCGCACCTCCTTTACCAGGTCATCGTCCACGGAGAGGGTGATGTTCATGCATCCATAATAAGGGAAACCCGTAATAAGGGCAAGGCAAGGTTTTTCAAGTCGCTGGAGGCAGATCACAGCAAAACGAGTGCTTCGATGTACCTGCCACCTGCCCCGCCCAACCGCCACCCTGATTCATGCAAACCTCACCTTCACATCCGGGCCCTTATCCAGGTGGATGCTCTCAATGAATCGGACCTTGCCGGTCTTCAAAGTCAGAATCACCGAGGAGGTCCGTTCCCCTTCTCCGAAAAAGCGGACGCCTTTCAGCAGGGCGCCTTCGGTTACGCCGGTGGCGGCAAAGATCAGTTGCTTGCCGGGAGCAAGATCTTCGGCTTCGTAGATACGGTTCTTGTCTTTGATTCCCATCTTGGCAATGCGTTCCTCCAGGTCGGGCTTGTTGATGACGAGGCGTCCCTGCATGTAGCCGTTGAGGCAGCGGATGGCGGCTGCAGTGATGACGCCCTCGGGCGCTCCGCCGGATCCCATAACGGCATGAACTCCCGTTCCGATGACGGCGGCAGCGATTCCGGCAGAAAGATCGCCATCGCCAATCAGCTTGATGCGCGCGCCCGCTTTACGAATATCGGCGATGAGCTTTTCGTGGCGCGGACGGTCCAGCACTATGATCACAAGGTCATCCACTCCGCGATGCATGCGGCGAGCGATATTGCGCAGGTTGTCGGCGACGGGTGCATCGAGTTCAACGGCGTTCTTGCACGACGGCCCGACGACGATCTTCTCCATGTAGCAATCCGGTGCGTGCAGCAGACCACCCTTCTCTGACGCGGCGAGGACGGTAATCGATCCGGGCGCTCCGGTGGCGCACAGGTTGGTGCCTTCCAGCGGATCGACGGCAATGTCGACGGTGGGAACGTCGCGTCCGTCGGGAAACGCTCCGCCCACCTGCTCGCCGATGTAGAGCATGGGGGCTTCGTCGCGTTCACCCTCGCCGATCACGATCGTGCCATGCATCGGGATGGTGTCCATGATCCTGCGCATGGTTTCGGTCGCGACTTGATCGCTCAACGTACGGTCTCCCTGACCCATGGTGCGCGCCGAAGCTATTGCAGCGTTCTCGACCACTCGTAAAAATTCCAGTGCAAGATCGCTTTCCAGGTTCTCGCCGAAGCTCTTGGGTCGGGGCCCGGATGAATTCTGAGATGGCATGAATGCCTCCGAATGAACAGACCTCTCGCCCTGAGGGACGACCGGCCTGCGGCTCAAGACTATAAATCAACGTGGACGGGAAGCGAAACGGAGGTTGTTCTCGGAGTATCCCCGCTTACAAACAAGGCGAGAGTGTCTTGAGGCAGCGCTCTGAAGTCTACAAGACTTTTCGCCGATGCTATTGGGAGCAAAAATTGTGTGCGCACTGCTCGTCGTGCTCCCGTTTCTTCTGCTGAGCCGTCACTAAACGAACGACTGCCCGTGCACAGCCATCGTCACCGAATTGAACGTTCGCAAACGGGAAGCCTGATATATTGGCAAGGCATCGGACGGCTGTATTGTTCCTGCTGGCGAGTTCGCTCATGCGAGCTCAGTTGGTTCTCGAAAACCCCAAGCATCTGGACGTTCCCGAGCAGCAAGCGCAGGTGCTGTTCCTGGCCACCAACCGAGTGCTGGAAGCGGAGTTCCACGCCCCTGGAACACTGGAGAACACTTTTCGTATGCGGCATGTTCTCGGCGAGAAGGCGGAGCGTTTCACAATTAACGATCCATCCGGGAACGGGACCATCGATCTGGAGAAATGGAACGAAGGAAGATTCGCGGTGGCCGCCATGCGACTCGCGCTGTTCAGCATCTACTGGTTCCCGAGCGCCAGAAGCGCACGCCGGAGGAGATCGTCGGGCGCACGCGCGAAATTGCACCCATTAAGACGGACAACTGCGCCATGAGCGATTAGCATCGCCCATCCCGGATGTCCAGAACGACTGCATCGGCCAGATTACGAACGCGGCAGTACGAGGGGTGAACTGCCGACCAGCTGCCATCGGGACACGAACGTCACCGGCTTCTCTCTCGCCCGGGAGATGATGCTGTTTTGTTACTCTTTGGGGCATGACTGAGCGGAAAGAGCCGACCTACATATTTTCTGACAAACAGGTAGCCGAGAGGAGTGCCATCGCCCGCCGTTTTCTTGATACCCGCACCCGCCTGAACGAGAACGTCGACAAGGCCGACAACTTTCTCGTCAAGCGCTTCTATAACATCGACCACAATACTTATCTGGAAGGCGCACTGCCCGCAAAATACAAAGAGTTGATGGGGCTGGTGGCGTCGGCATCCCTGCGCTGCGACGACTGCATCAACTACCACATCATTCAGTCGTACCGGCTGGGGAGCACGCGCGCCGAGCAGGAAGAAGCGATCAATGTCGCGCTAGTAGTGGGCGGCAGCATCGTGATTCCCCATCTGCGGAGGGCGTACGAACTACTGAGCGAACTCTACGCTTGAGGATGGCGCAGCCTGCTTTTTTGCTTTTTTTGCCCGGATTCGTCAAAGTTGACGGCCCAAGCCGATTCTCAGGGCGCTATACTTGTCGAAAGGGTGTGGTGACATGTGTGTTGTCCGGCTCCCCCGTTTCATCCTGCTCGCGCTTGCCTGCGCGGGCGTAATGTCAGCCCAAGAAGCGCCCGTTCCCCAGCTGCTGCCGGGATCTGCCCGCAAACCTGCGCCGGAACCGGCCCAAACTGCGACCCCACAATTGGTTTCTTTGACGTTTCCAAAGGGCGCTTCCCTGGAAGTGGCTCTGGATCGGGAAGTCCGAGTGAGGAAGGTGGGCGAGCCCATCCACGCGCGCATCGTGGAACCCGTGTACGCCTTTGATCGGCTGGTGGTGCCGGTGGGATCAGAGGTTCTCGGGGACGTTACCAGGATTGGCGCGATATCTGGAGGGAAGCGGACTTTGTCGGTTCTGAATGCAGACTTCACTCCGGCACGGGATGTTGAAATCGGTTTTAGGGAGCTGGTCTTGCCCGATGGAAGGCATCTCCCGCTGCATACGAATGTGACGGCAGATTCTGGTCAAGTTATCCAGTTCGTGACCGCTTCTGAAACGAAGAGCAAGAAAAGCATCAAGGACAAAGCGTCTGGGAAAACGGAGGAGGCGAAGCAGCAAGCCAAACAGCGATGGGAAGCTGCCATGAAGCAGCTGAAAACGCCCGGCAGAGTCCACCGACTGGAACGCTATGCGGAATCGCAGTTGCCGGTGCATGCGCAATACATTCCGGCGGGGACGGTATACTTCGCGGAATTGGACGATCCGCTTGATTTTGGCAGCGAGACGATGAGGTCGCAAATGGCCTTATCCCTTGGTGGCGCGCTACCGGAAGATTGCATGGTTCACGCCCGTCTCGTTACGCCGTTGTCGTCCGCCACTACCCAGAAGGGCCAGGCAGTGGAAGCGGTTCTCTCGCAACCTTTGTTCGACGGAGACCGCCTGACATTGCCGCAGGGCAGCCGCCTGAAGGGGACCGTTCGACAAGTGCAGCCGGCGCGGCGCCTAAAGAAAAACGGACAGTTGCGGATTGCATTTCTGGAGCTCATCCCGCCGGATGGAATCGAGCAGAAAGTCCATGCAACGCTGGAAGGCGTGCAGGCGGGAAAAGACGCGAACGTAAAACTTGACTCCGAAGGCGGCGCCGAGGCCACGACTTCGAAGTCTCGCTATCTCGCGACGGCCGTCTCACTTGGCTTGGCGGCGGCTTCCCTTCGGGAAGACTCCGACGCGGTTGGAGGTGGAAGTGCGGGGAACGCCAGCAACCGAGTTGCCGGTGGTGCCGCGGGATTCAAGTTAGTCGGCATGGTCACGGGCGCGTTAGTACGTTCGCGGGCTTTCGGCTACAGCATGGGGGCATATGGAGCAGGAATGTCGGTCTACTCTCACTTCATCGCGCGGGGACAAGAAGTAGTGTTCCCGAGGAATACGGCGATGGAAATTGGCATTGGAACGCGTCCGGAGGTAGCGCCACCATCGTCTTCTGTACCTGCTGCCAACAGCGGCAGCAGCCGAAACTAGCACGGCAGCGGCTCACCCCAGGTAACCAGCCAAGAAAAGATTGTTGTTTTCAGGATTGATCACACTATGACGACCGGCAGGGGTAGACGTATGTTTACGAGGACGTACTTGAGAATCATGCAAAAGGGCATGCCATGGGGCTCGATTCTACTTTGTCTTTTCGCTGGCCAGGCGTGGAGTGGAGATATACCGAGGAAGCCGAAGGTTCGCGCTCTGACCGCCTTTGTACAGATTGAACGATCACACTATCAGGAGCAGGTCCAGCAGGCGCTCATCATGCTGCGGCTGGGGAAGGCTGCATTTGAGAATGGTGGCTACGAGGTTCAGACCCTCCGCATTACGACTCAGCCGTTCCCACAATACACGCGAGGTATGTCCAAACCTGAAGTGCTGGCGTTCTTCGAGGCCTTTGACGATCTGGCGAAAAAGGAATCATTTATCCCGAATATTGGGCCTGCCGTGCTTAGGGATACAGATGATAGTAATCAAGTCGAGCTGCTGGGAGAGATTCTGTCCAGCAGCGGGGTGTTTGGCACCGTAGTGGTCGCGGGCGATGACGGGATTCATTGGAATAGCGTTCGCGCCGCCGCAAAGATGATCAAGTATGTGGAGAGCCACAGCCCTGCCGGAGGACACAACTTCAACTTTGCAGCAACCGCCATGCTTGCCCCCTATGCCCCGTTTTATCCGGGTGCGTATCACGACGGCGAAGGGCATAAGTTTTCCGTCGGGTTGGAAGGCGGAAACTTTGTGACTGACGTTTTCGCCGAAGCCGGGGGAGATCTCCATCTCGCGGCGGAACACCTGGAGCAGCAGCTAAGGGAACATTCGCGCCGGATAGAGACAATCGCGGTAAAGCTTGAGAAGGACTCTGGATGGAGCTACATGGGCCTGGATGCTACGCCCGCTCCCAATTACGACTCATCCATCGGAGCGGCTATCGAGAAGCTGAACGGGGCCAAGTTCGGCTCCAGCGGCACCCTGAGCGCGGTAGCGATCATTACCAACGCCATTCGCACCCTCCCGATCAAGCGTGCGGGATATTTCGGCCTGATGCTGCCTCCGCTGGAGGATCCGGTCTTAGCGGCGCGCTGGAGTGAAGGGACCTATGACGTGGATTCCTTACTGGCATACTCGGCTGTCTGCGGGACCGGCTTGGATACCGTGCCCCTGCCGGGAGATGTTTCTGAGCAGCAACTGGCGAAAATCATCGGCGACGTGGCCACTCTAGCTTTCAAGTGGCACAAACCACTGACCGCAAGACTCATTCCAGTGCCTGGGAAAAGAGCGGGAGAACAGTCGGGATCATTCGGTCCACCGAATATGCCGAGTGCGACCTTACGACCGTTGCCTTGATCAAAATGCGTCAATCCCGGTCACGCTCGATCCGATAATCAACGTATGAATGTCATGCGTCCCCTCGTAGGTCTTCACGCTCTCGAGGTTCATCAGGTGGCGCATGATGGGGTAGTCGTCGGCGACGCCATTGGCACCGAGGATATCGCGCGATAGGCGAGCGCATTCGAGTGCCATCCAGACATTGTTTCGTTTGGCCATCGAGATGTGCTGGTGCTCGACTTTGCCGGCGTCTTTCAGACGGCCGACTTGCAGGACGAGCAGTTGTGCTTTCGTGATCTCGCTGATCATCCAGGCGAGCTTTTCCTGCACAAGCTGGTGCGAAGCGATGGGCTGATCGCGGAATTGTTTGCGCAGCAGCGAATATTGCAGCGCGCAGTCGTAGCACGACATCGCCGCTCCGATCGCGCCCCAGGCGATTCCGTAGCGCGCCTGGTTCAGGCACATCAGTGGAGACTTCAGGCCGCCACTCTTCGGCAACAGATTCGATTCGGGAATGCGAACGTCCTGTAACGACAGCCCCGATGTAACCGACGCGCGCAGCGACCACTTGCCATGAATGTCGGCGGCTTTGAAGCCGGGACGGTCGGTCTCGACGAGGAAGCCGCGAACCTTGTCGTCTTCATCTTCGACTTTGGCCCAGATCACAGCCACGTCGGCGATTGAGCCGGACGTGATCCACATCTTTTCGCCGCTCAGGACGTACTCTTTGCCAACTTTTTTTGCGCGTGTGCGCATGCCGCCGGGATTCGATCCGAAGTCGGGCTCGGTTAATCCGAAGCAGCCGAGCCTTTCGCCTTTTTGCATGGCGGGGAGCCAGGTATTCTTCTGCTCGTCGCTACCGAAAGCGTAGATGGGATACATCACTAGCGCCGATTGCACGCTGACAAATGAACGCACTCCCGAGTCTCCGCGCTCCAGTTCCTGTGTGACTAGTCCGTATTCGACGTTCGACATTCCGGCACAGCCGTATCCCTGGAGCGAGGCTCCGAAGAATCCGAGGTCGGCCATGGGCTTCACCAGTTCGCGCGGAAAGCGGCCGGCGCGATTGCATTCTTCGATGATGGGGATGAGGTTGTCTTCGATAAACTTGCGCGCCGTGTCGCGCACTAGTCGCTCGTCGTCACTCAGAAGAGAATCGAAGGCGATGAAATCGACACCACGGAATTTGATGGCTGGCATGGTCACGCGCTCCAGAAGTCTGCGGAAAGCAGTGGCAAACTATTCAAAGTAGCAGAGGGGCAGGGGGGTGGGCAATTCAGTTCGGGGCGGGATTATCGCTGTCTCGCAGAACTTCGTTCGTGCGTCAGCGTGAGGATAAATATCAGATAGACGCCGCCGGCTAAGGCGGCGGGAAGCGTCGCCCGTAGAAAGCAGGCTGCGGCCAGCAAGGCCCACGTGAGAGAGTGGAACCACCTCAAAATGATTTTGGACCAAAGAGATCGTTGCCGGACGCGCTCCGGGTCTTTCCACCCTGGCCAGACAAAGTAGTATGCAGTCGCAACAATTACACTGACGACGATACACAAGATGTGCATTTCCGCTGCAATCCGCAGGACTGGCCTCGTAATGGGCCATTCAATGCTCGATCCTGAGCGACCATGTTCCCTCGTCCGATTCTAATGCGTTGGCATTTTCGCATTTCAAAACTCACCTCAGATTTGGTATCCAGCGCGGTACTGTTTCGCGGTAAAGATCGTATTCCTCCCCGAATTGTTTGCGCAGCGTTGGCTCTTCATAAAAGAGGACGAACAGGTGGGCAGTTAGCAACATGCAGACCATGTAGATTGCGATGTGCAGTGAGTGGAACAACCAGGCCTGTCCGCCAATGACGAGCGCGACTCCGATGTACATCGGGTTGCGTACGTAGTGGTGCAGACCTTTGACGACGAGGATTTTGGTGGGCGCGATCGGTGCGGGTGTTCCGCCGCCGATCAGAGCGAAGCCCCAGAATGCGGTGTAGAGATAGATCGCAATCCCAATCACGATGACGGCAATCGCCGCCCACTCCGCAGCGCCGGTCACCGGTGCCGCACCGCGCCTTAACCGCAACGGCACATATCCAGCTACCGTCCCGGGCACGAAAACGGTAAAGACGAGGGTCTTCAACAGGGGGCCGATGCATCTGTTCATGGCAGCCATTGTTCGCCCGCGACTGTCGGCGGTCAACCCAACGAGACATGGGTCGTCCCGCCGGGACTTTGGTCGATTTTCTGCCTTACCCCGCGTTGAAGCGCGGGCTAATCTGGCCCGTCCCTCCGGGGCTTGTCTGTTGCTCAGACCTGAGTGGTGAGCCTTGCAGTGCCGAGCCCCGCGTTGCGGCGGCTGCAAAGGCAGCGGTGGTCAGCGCTGGGATTCCCTGTGCTAGCATTTCCGCCATGCGAAATTCTCTGTTCGTTTTTCTGTTGACGTTTGCACCGTTCTTCCTTGCCTCTGCGCAATCCTCGCCGTCGAACCCGTATCCCTTGCAGGAAGGTTTTGTGGACAGCCACGGCGCCCTGATCTACTACCAGGCGGTCGGACAGGGCGCGCCGCTGATGATTGTGCACGGCGGCCCGGGAGCGTCGCACGAATATCTTCTGCCCTACTTGCTTCCGCTCATGCGGACCAGTCGCGTGATCTTCATTGACGAGCGCGGGTCGGGCCGATCGTCGAAACTGGATGACGCGAAACAGTACACCATCGCGAACATGGTCGAGGACATCGAGACCGTTCGTCAGGCGCTCGGTCTCGGCAAGATCAGTCTTCTCGGACATTCCTACGGTGGAGCTCTGGCGCAGGCTTATGCGCTGAAGTATCAGAAGAACCTGTCTCATCTAATTCTTGGAAGCACCTTTGCAAGTACTCGAGAGCTCAACGAAGCGTTGGCCAAGATGAAAGCCGAAATGGATCCGAAGGATCGCGAGCGCGTAAATGCTCTCGAAGCGGCTGGCCTGTTCAACAAGGGGGAGATGTGGGAGCACGGACGCTATCCGGAGGAGTACGCAAGACTGGCTTGGGGCAAAGGTTATTTTCCATACCTCTACCAGGGGCGTCCGGATCCGAATGACGACCCTGTGAGTTCGAACACCAGCACCGCCTGGGATGTCTATCGCGAAATGTGGGGCTCGCACGGCGAGTTCGTGGTGGATGGCAATCTCACCGAAGTGGAATACCTCGACCAGCTTTCACAGATCAAAGTCCCGACGCTGATCATCGTCGGGGACCACGACGAGAGCGACCCAAAGATGTCGCGGGAGATGCACGAGAAGATTGCTGGATCGCAACTGGTCATCCTTCCCAGCAGCGGGCACATGACTTTTGTGGACCAGCCCGAGCAATTTCTGAAGGCAGTGCGGGACTTCGTGGCGCATTGATGGGGCTTGAAATGATAGCCCGCTTGGCGGCACGCGACGGCTGCAATCGTGTAAAATCGGTGTGGCGAGTACAACGCACGGCTTCCGCGTGTGCCAATCCAGCCGGGTAAGACCGGCATAGTCTGGTTACTCCCGCAAATTCCAGGTAGAACCACGGCGCAGGCCGGCGGCACATTCCTGTCAGGAGAAATTTTGATGAAGATCGCGAAAACAGCCGACCGCAAGAAGGTCATGGACACGTCGAAATCCACCGCCTGCCCCAAGTGCGGCAGGGACACGCGCATCGTCAAGCGCGTAAAGGATCGTGAACGTGGCGTGCCGGGCGGAGTGTATATCTCGTGCTCAGCGTGCGAGTTCTTTGAAAAACTGTAGAGAACCAGATCTAGAGGCGAGTTCTCAGTTCCCGGTTCTCAGTGAAAAAAAGGCGCGGCTTCACGGTCGTGCCTTTAGCCTTTTCTGAGAACTGAGAACTGGTCTAGGCGAGCTGGCCGAGAATCGCTCTCGCTTCTGCCGCCGGATCGGCAGCTGCGGTAATCGGCCGTCCCACTACGATATGAGTGGCGCCGAAGGCGACGGCTTCGGCGGGGGTGACTACCCGCACCTGGTCGGCGCGTCCACTGCCCGCAGGACGGACCCCGGGGGTCACAATGACAAATTCCTGGCCGAAATCTTCACGGAGCGCTGCGGCCTCGTGCGCCGAAGCTACCACCCCCCGGCAACCGTTAGAGAGGGCCAGAGCCGTCAGGCGGAGCACCTGGTCGACCACATCCCCACGGATACCGAGCGTGTTCAGATCGGCATCGTCCAGGCTGGTTAGCACTGTTACGGCCAACACCCAGGGAGCCTTCGCCTGGGTGGCGGCGGCTTCGGTTGCAGCCCGCAACATGTGAGCGCCACCAGAGGCGTGGACGGTCAGCATGTTGACGCCGAGCTGAGCGGCTTCCCGGACCGCTGCACCCACGGTGCTGGGGATATCGTGATACTTGAGATCCAGAAAAACGCGCCGACCGGAGCCCACCAGCTCGCGGACAACTGCCGGCCCCTCAGCGGTGTAGAGTTGCATCCCGACTTTGTAGGTGTGGGCGGAATCGCCCACGGCCGCCACGATCTTCCGGGCAGCCGCGGCCGAAGACACATCCAAGGCAACGATCAGGCGATGGCGTGGGTCGGTCATCGCTGACAAGTTTATAGGGTTTACTGCAGGCTGGCTACAGTTTGCAGCCGCGCCATTGAGGCGGGCCGGACCAAGTCCAGGCGGACCCGCTGCAAGCCCCTCTCATGGAAGCCGAGGACGCGGGCAGTGTTATAAGACACGTCAATAATACGGCCTTCAACGACTGGGCCACGATCATTGATGCGAACCACGACCGCTCGCCCGTTCCGCAGGTTGGTCACCCGGACAAACGAACCCAGTGGCAGCGTGGGATGGGCAGCTGTCAGAGCCTGCATGTCGAAGGGTTCGCCGCTGGCTGTTTCTTTCCCCTGGAAATATTCTCCGTACCAGGACGCGGTTCCCACTTCGTATGCAGTGTTCTTGATTTGCTTCGCGGATTGCCGGCTGACGGCTTTGGCGCCCGTCGGCTTGACTACTTTGGCGGCTTCCGAGCTGTTTGGCCCGGATGCGGCTCCGGCTCCCAGACTGGCGACCGATAAAAGCACCGCCAGACCTTCGGCTAAACGTCGTCGCATTCAGTTACCTCGCATCTCTAAAGTCGTTCTATAGCTCGTGTACTCCCTTGAAATCGGTCTTCAGATGCTAGCGGGGTGCAGAGGGCTGTGTCAACCGGAAAATCATGGTTAATCCTTAACTAAGTGGTAATTAATCAATGACTTAACCTCATGAAAAAATTGGCTCTTGTCCCCTATCTGCTTGAAACTTAACACCAGAGTC
>JBKPCG010000122.1:0-36087 GCA_046727255.1 Acidobacteriota bacterium
AAGTTAATGTAGTTGCGGCCGTTGATGGGGAGATTTGCAATGCGCTGCTCGTTGATGGTGTCGGTGGAAGAAGAGCGCTGCGTTTCCACCAGTTCCGCTTCGGACCTTACGGTGATGGTTTCCTGCGTTCCCGCAATGGAAAGGGCGATGGGAAGTTCACGCAACTGACCGATATTGACGATCAGATCTTTCGCTTCGACCTTCGCGAAACCGGGAGCCTCGACGCGCACGGTGTAAGTGCCGGGGGGAAGAGCCAGAAGGCGGTACTCTCCATCGATATTCGTGGTCGCGGAGCGTTCGAAGGCGCGAACCTGATCGCTGGCCGAAACCGTGGCGTTCGTGACGGCCGCACCTTTTGGATCCTTAACAATGACATACAGGTCGCCCGTGGCAACGCTCTGGGCGAATGCCAACTGGCAGACCAGCACGAACAGGACAGCGAAACAGAACAGACGCAGAGTGGCTTTCATAAGTCTCCTGGGGGCTCCCGCGGAACGTGCGCAGGGAATCGCGGTACGCGGTTTATCGCTAACTACTTGCACTTCAGGCACGTTTGAGGATTGGATACCGCTGGTTTTTACATCAGAGCGGGCAGTAAAGCAAGCACTAAGCTAGTTACCGGCTTGTCCTCGAAGGTGGCCACCGATCCGAAATGCCCGTTCTAAGAGAGGTTGCGCTTGTCAGAGTCGAATCGGAAGGAGGATAAGTCTAACGACAAGGGTGCAATGTCATGAATGTTCTCACGGTCAACTTGCTCTTCAGCACGCTTGTGTTTTGGATCGCCGCCAGGATCTATCTGATCCCTAAACTCGATCGACTGGAACCTCGAGCTGTCCTCCTCCCAATTCTTCTGCTGCATTCCTTGCGGCACTTGGGATTGATGTTTCTGGCTCCGGGAGCCACTTATGCCGGTATTCCTTCGGGATTTGCATATCCGGCGGCATTCGGAGATCTGTTGGCTGCGGTTCTGGCGCTGGCCGCTATTCCGGCGGTGGCACGACGTTGGCGAAGCGGACGGCTGCTGGTTTGGATATTCAACGTTGAGGGCACCGTCGATCTGTTCACCGCGATCGCTTTGGCAAATACCTATAAGGCGGCTCCGTACATGGGGGCGGCCTACTGGATACCGGCGTTTTGGGTCCCTGCTCTGCTGGTCACGCATTACGTCACTTTCGTGGTTCTCCTGAGAACTCGAAAGGAATTCGCTTAGAATCTTGGATCGCGGTATTCATTTCAGACAAATGCTTTCCAATCGCTACAGTGGACAAAGCATGACTGGCGAGCTGTTGAGGGTGATGGTGTGTCCGCCGCGCCACGCCGGATGGGATCGTCCGGAGCGGGCGCCTGTTTGGCGGGATCTGGGATTTCATCATGTTCCTGACTTCCCGGCCGCGCAGATCCAGCATGACGCTTTGTGCGCGCTGTTGAAGGAAGCGGGCGCCGAAGTCGTGTGCCTGCCGCTGGGCGATTCGCTGTCACTGGATGCTGTCTATACGCACGATGCTTCACTGCCCACCGATCATGGACTGATCCTGATGAATCCTGGAAAACGGAGCCGGGTGGCCGAAGCGCAGGCGCACGCAAAATTTTGTTTTCACTTGGGGACTCAAATCCTAGGAGAGATTCGCGCGCCTGGGAACTCCGAGGCTGGGGATATGGTCTGGCTGGATTCCCGAACACTTCTGATCGGATGCGGATATCGGACGAACCAGGCTGGGATTTCACAGATGCGGGAGTTGCTGGCGCCGAAGGGAATCGAGGTTCTGTCCGCGCCGTTGCCGTATGGGCCGGGACCGGCGGCGTGTCTGCATCTGATGTCGTTGATGAGCATGCTGGATGAGCAGACTGTTCTGGTAGACCTGCCCTGGCTGGCCGTTGAGACGGTGGAGTTGCTGAAGTCGCGCGGCATCCGGCTGATCGAGATTGCGTACGCGGAACGCGATTCGCTGGCCTGCAACGTGCTTGCTCTGGGCAGGAAGCGCGTGATTGCGCTGTCTGAGAATGCGGCAACGAATCAGGCGCTTCGCGGCGCGGGCTTCGATGTTCGGACATTCGCAGGATCGGAGCTCTGCATCAATGGGTCAGGCGGGCCGACCTGCCTGACGCGGCCGTTCTTGCGGAGGTAGGGGCTCGTGTCGTCTCCGCGGCTGGGCGGCACCCTACCAGCCCATTTTCTTCCCCTTGTTCTGTTCGTCGAGCCACTGTTTCAGAGGAGCGAAATACTCCAGCAGCGCACCGCCGTCCGTCTGCCGCTCGCCGGTTAAAGCCTCCAGAGCATCCGGCCAGGGCTTGCTTTGCCCCATGGCGAGCATCTTGTTGAACTTCGCGCCGGCCTCTTTCGATCCGTAGAACGTGCACTTGTGCAGCGGCCCTTTGTATCCTGACTCACGACACAACGCGCGGTAGAACTGAAACTCCAGAATGTGCGCCAGAAAATAACGCGTATACGGCGTATTCGACGCCACGTGATACTTCGCGCCTGGATCGAAATCCGCCTCGCTGCGCGCCACCGGAGGCGCCACGCCCTGATATTTCAGGCGCAGATCCCACCAAGCCTTGTTGTAGTCGGCAGGCTTGATTTCGCCCGAAAACACTTTCCAGCGCCACTGGTCAATCAGCAGCCCGAAAGGCAGGAAGGCCACACGGTCGAGCGCCTGCTTCAACAGTTCGGGAACGTCGTTCGTCCCCTGCGGAACGTTTTCAAGAAGGCCGACCTTGTGCAGGTACTCGGGCGTGATCGCTAGAGCGATCGCATCGCCGATCGCTTCGTGGAAGCCGTCATTGGCGCCGTTCTGAAACAGAGGCGGCTGGTTCTTGTAGGCGCGCTGGTAGAAGTTGTGTCCGAGTTCGTGGTGGATCGTGACAAAATCCTCGCCTCGCACCTGGATGCACATCTTGATTCGCAGATCGTCTTTATTGTCGATGTCCCACGCGCTGGCATGGCAAACGACATCGCGATCGGCCGGCTTCGTAAATAGCGACCGCTCCCAGAATGTTGGTGGGAGCTTGTCGAATCCGAGCGAAGTAAAGAAGCCCTCGCCATACTTCACCATGCCCTTGGCATCAAGATTCTTCTTCTTAAGAAGCTCGGTGACGTTGACGCCGCCCTTATCTTCTTTCACGCCGAGCACGTCATAGACATTGCCCCACTCTTGCGCCCAGATGTTGCCGATCAGATGCGCGGGAATCGGTCCATCCGGCGGAACGACGTTGGCTCCATATTTCTCCACCAGCTTCGCCCGCACAAATGTATGCAGCGACAAGTACAGCGGACGCACCTGATTCCACAGCCGCTCCAGGTCGGCAGAGAATTCGTCGGGCGTCATGTCGTATCCGCCACGCCACAACGCACCCACGTCCTTAAACCCCATCTCGCGAGCGCCCTGGTTCGAAAGCTCGATAAACCGCGAATAGCGTGGCCGCATCGGCGGTGAAATCGAGTGCCACCCGGTCCACAACTCTTTTAGCTCTTCGGGATTGCGGCTACTGGCCATGATCTTCTCGATGGCCGTGATGTCCAGGCACTCCCCATTCTTGCGGCAATACTTGCCCTTGCCGTAATCGGAGTCGAGAGAAACGCCAATCGTCGTCATCTCTTTGCGAAGCGCAGGATCCTTGGGGGCCGGCGCCGTCAGCGACAACTTCAGCAGCATGAATTTCCGCGCCAAGTCAGGCGGCATCTTGAGCCCGTCGAAACGCCGGCTCTGTTCGACCAGTTCGGTGGTTACGGCGGTGATCTGATCGATCGCATCTGCCGCCATCGCCTCGGTGTCGTCGGTGATGAAATTCTCTTGCACCCAGGTGGCGCGATTTACCTTCACGGTCAATTCAGCGAACTGAGCCTCAGCCTTGTTCATGAACTCCTGGGCTTCGGCGATGGTGGGCGGGGCGGTTTGCGCGTATGCGTTCATAGTAAGAATCAAGAGTAAAAGGCCCAACGACTTCATGACACCTCCGGCAAACTTATGATTATGACGGATGGAGGAAGGAATTGTCAGCGGCGAGAGCCGCAGGGGACTTTTGAAACTGTCACCCTGAGCGAATCGAAGGACCGGTTTTCCTGCACTGTACGGGAAAGCAGATCCTTCGCTTCGCTCAGGTGACAGCTATAAAGATGACAGCTTTAAAAAAGGTGCAAGCTCTCAGAGTGCCGGTGCTTATGAGGATGTGGCCGAATGAAGCCCCACAATCGCTGCTCGCACCCTCGCGGACACCGCCTCTGTATCCCGCAGCGTCATCCCCGCGGTGGGCATCGGCTCGCCCACGCGGATTTCCAACGGACGGCTCTTGATGTGATAAGTGTTCATCGGCAGCAAATCAAACGTTCCCACCAGTGCAATCGGAATGATGTCCGCCTGCGCCTTGATCGCCAGGAAGAACGCTCCCGGCAGGAACGGCAGAATCTCGCCGCTCGGGCTGCGTCCGCCTTCCGGGAAGATCACGAGCGGCGTACCGCTTCGCAGGCTCTTGAGCGCGGACTTGATCGCACCAATCGAAAGTGCGGGATTCCGCTGGTTGATGCAGACCTGTCCCGAGCGCTTCAGATGCCAGCCCACAAACGGATAGGACAGTAGCTCGCTCTTGAAGATGATCCGGAACTGGAACGGCAAATTCACGTAGAGAATGGGGATATCGAGAGCCGACGCATGCGTCACCGCATACACTCGCGGCCTGGAGCCAGTGACTTTCTCCATGCCCGTAACGGTCACTGGAGAAAGAATCGTCTTCATGATCAGCCACGACCACAGCCGGGCCAGATTGTGCTGGGTGCGTCCGTCTCGATCAAAAAGAGAACAAACCAGCGAAATTATTCCCAGCACGAGCGTGTACGCCCAGATCAGGGGATCGAAGATAAAGTAGGAACGCAGACGGCTGAGCCAGCCGTAGCGCTTCGAGGCGCCGGTTGCAGAAGCTGCAGACGAAGAATCAACCGACGCTGGATGGGCTGGGCGCGGCTCGGCGTGCTCTTTTTCGAGCTCCGCAGTAGCGCTGATCTTGCTCAAGGTCATTTTCAATCGCGGCTTTTGGCGGGCGGGGGCGCCCGCCCCACACTCTTACTCTTTACTGTTAGATGCGCACGCCGAGCGCAAGCATCGCTTCTCCGACAATGTAAATCGACCCGGTGACCACCACCAGCCCACCCGGCCCCGCGATTCGCCCCGCCTCTGCAAGCGCCGAATTCACATCTGACGCTTCAAGAATATCGACTTCGACCCGAGACGCCGCCTGCCGGATCTCCGCCGCCGTCGCGGAACGGGGGTTGTTGGCCTGAGTGAGCACCACCCGTTCAGCAATCGGGAACAGAATCTCGGCGACTTCCGACACCGCCTTGTCGCGCATCACTCCAAACACCATCGTGATCGGACGGTCCTCATACGCTGCTGACAATGTGGAACGTAGCGCCCAAGCTCCCGCCGGATTGTGCGCGACGTCCAAGACAACCTCCGGCGCGCCGCCTGCGGCGGGAACGACCTGGAAGCGTCCCGGCCAGTGTGTCTCGCGAATGCCGCGTTCGATAGTCGTGGCCGTGACCTGCGCGAATCCCTGGTTGTGCAGTTCTTCGGCAGCTGCAATTGCCAGCGCGATATTGCGCAGCTGGTGTCGTCCGAGCAACGGCGACTCGACCATAATCTGCTGACCCATCACCTGAAGCGGATAACGCGACCGCGGTGTCCCCCATGTCTTCTCTGCACACTCTGCGTTCTCCGCGGTTAAGTGTTTCTTGGCGTTCTCCCAGAACTCCGCGCTCCCGGGAGAAACCGGCGGCACGAACGGCCCAGCGCTAACCGCACGCGCCCCCAAATCCAGAATGGCATTCCCAATGATGTCGTTCGCGTCCGGCATCTGCGGCAGTGTCACGACAACTCCACCCTCCCGGATGATGCCCACCTTCTCCCGCGCGATCTCGCTCACTGAGTTTCCCAAATACTTCTGATGATCGAGCGCGATGTCGGTAATCACGCTGATGCGGGGGTCAACCACGTTGGTCGCATCCAGACGGCCGCCCATGCCCACTTCCAGCACCAACACATCCGGACGTGAGCGCGAGAAATATTCGAATGCCATTGCCGTCAGCATCTCGAAGAAGCTCGGATGCCACGGCAGCTCGCCTTCGCCCACCAGCCTCTCCGCAGTCCGATCGACAACATCGTGCAGCAAGGCAAATTCGTCATCGCCGATCGGCGAGCCGTTCACGCGAATGCGCTCGTTGATCCGTAGCAGATGCGGCGAAGTGTACAACCCCGTCTTCAGCCCCGATGCCTGCAGGATCGAAGCCAGCGTCGCCGCCGTTGAACCCTTGCCGTTGGTACCGGCAATTAGCACACACTCCAGCTTCTCCTCCGGATGTCCCAGAGCTCCAAGCAGCACCCGCATGTGTGCCAGGTCAAACTTGTGCGAGGGCGTCGTAGCCAGCTCGTGGCCCAACGCATACATCTGCGCAAGTGCGGTTTCGTACGACAAGGACAGCTCTCAGCTCTCGGCCGTCAGCTCAGCTATCACTTCAGGGTATCAAGTTTCAATTTTCGCGGTGAGAGTTTCCAGAAAACCGCACCCAAGCGTCAAAGACGCGCAGCGAGTGGAGATGCGGCGCAGGAATGGGATTGATTGCGCTGACCGCTGAGAGCCAAGAGCTAACAGCTTCCTACGCCGCCTGCACCATGAAATTCAGCGCCCGCGCGATGTAGCCCTTCATCTGTTTGCGGTGGACGACGGCATCGAGCATCCCGTGTTCCAGCAAGAACTCGGAGCGCTGAAATCCTTGCGGCAGCTTCTGCCGGATCGTCTGCTCGATTACCCGCGGTCCAGCAAAACCGATCAGGGCGCCCGGTTCGGCGACATTCAGATCTCCCAACATGGCAAACGAAGCGGTCACGCCGCCGGTCGTGGGATCGGTCAAAACGGAAATGTAAGGGACGCGGGCGGTGTCCAGACGCGCCAGCGCGGCGGAAATCTTGGCCAGCTGCATCAGGCTGACGGCGCCTTCCATCATGCGCGCGCCGCCCGAAGCGGAAACGATGACGATCGGAGTATGCGTCTCAGTGGCTTTCTCGATCGCCCGGGTAATCGCCTCGCCCACCACCGCGCCCATGCTGCCGCCGATGAAGGAGTACTCCATGGCGCTGACGATCACCGGCCGTCCGTTCAGCTTCCCATGAGCATTGATGATTGCGTCCTTGAGGCCCGTATCTTTCTTGGCCTGCTTCAGGCGCGAGGAATATGCTTTCAGGTCGACGAACTTCAATGGGTCGGTCGAGACCAGATTGCTGTCGAAAATTTCGTACTCATCGTCATCGAGCATCTGGGCCAGGCGGGTGCGGGCGTCAATCCGAAAATGCTTGTCGCACTTCGGACAGACATTCAGGTTCTCTTCCAGGTCCTTTTTCCAGATGATCTGCCGGCACTCGTCACACTTTACCCACAGACCCTCAGTGCGGACTTTCTTCTCGCCCGAGGTATCCAACTCACCGGATTGGCGTTTAAACCATGTCATGAAAATCAGTTCTCGGTTCCCGGTTCTAAGTTCTCAGTAGAACCCAGTGCCCCGCTACTGAGAACCGGGAACTGAGAACTGAGAACTAATATTCGATTCCTCGCTGCGCCATGACGCCCTTTTCATACGCGTGCTTGACCTGGCGCATTTCGGTCACGGTGTCGGCAAGCTCGACAATTGTCGGATGCGCGTTCCTTCCGGTCAAGATTACGTGGACCATCTCGGGTTTCTTCTTCAACGATTCTGTGACCTTGGCCGGATCCAGCATGCCATAGCTGATGGCGTAATTGATTTCGTCGAGCACCACCAGGTCCCACTCGCCGGACTGAATCGCTTTCTCCGCTTCCGCCCAGGCCTCCTCGACCATGCGGACGTCCTCCGGGTCGGGCTTCTCGGCGCCCACTTTTACGAAACCGCGGCCCATTTGCTTGAGGATAAACTTGCCGCCGAACGCCTTCACGGCCTCCAATTCGCCGTAGTGCCACGAGCCCTTCAGAAACTGCAGCATCAGGACTCGCATCCCCTGTCCCACGGCGCGCAGGGCGGTTCCCATGGCAGCGGTCGTCTTGCCCTTGCCCGGGCCGGTATTCACAATGATGAGACCGCGGCGCAGATCCGACATAATGGCGGAATTCTTGATTTTACGCGGACCGCTAGTCAATCGCCACTCGGCGCACGATGGGCGGACTGGAATTAGAGGTCTGGTTTAACCAGATCAGCGGGCAAGATAGGATAGAGAGACAACATGGCGCGGAGCCGCTCGGTATGCTCATGCAACGCCAGCTTTAATTCGCCCAAAATACGATTCAGTTCCTGCGCGTCGTCTGCCTCTACCGCCTGAGAACACAATTCTCGGATCCGATCCTCAAGGGTTAAGGTCATAGCGCGCCCTGGAGGGTAGTGACATAATTTATTGCTTTGTCCGATACAGTACATACTGTAGGTAATCCTACGATGGCACTGCAGTCTGCCCGTTATAAGTAAGATTTTTCACAGAAGCGCCGAACACGCCAAGAAAGCGGATGGCTTTTCAGTCATCCGCCTGTGGTCAAACGGTGGAGGAGATCGTTAGGGCATTTCTACAACGTGACGCAATTTGGGTGGGTTTTCACTATCGGCGGCCGGATCTTCAGCTCCGAGCAAACGCGCTGCGATCCTGAGCGCCTCCATTTCTTTCCGAACACGCACCAACTCCTGCTCTTTTGTCCTGAGTACGTCGTATGGATTTTTCATTAGGGAGGGCCTCTTGCCAGAAATTCAGGACTTGTTCCGCCTGTCGAGACTACTGTAAGCGATCTTCGATCTCAGGGAAACCTGCCGGAGGTACATACCGGCCTCGATTCCCTGGCGCACTTCAATCCGTCTAAGCGGACGATTTACTAGAGAGTTAATGCCCCACATGATAAGGGTGATTTTTCAGAATGGTAAAAGCGCGATAGAGCTGTTCGAGTAGCACCACTCGGGCCAATTCGTGCGGCAGCGTCATCCTGCCCAGAGACAACACGAATCCAGCCTGCTTGCGCGCCTCCTCGCTGAACCCATCCGCTCCGCCGATTGCGAACAGCAACGGGAGCCTCTGCACCTGCTCGCGTTCCAGGAACTCCGCCAGTTCTTCGGAAGAGAGTTGCTTGCCGCGCGAATCGAGCAGAACCAGCTTGTGCCGCTCCTTCTGCCGCTCCCCCCGCGCCAGCGCCAGAAGGGCCGCCTCGTCTTTGAGTGCGAGGCCCGCAACGTCGGCGTATCGCGAAAGCCGTTTCAGATAATCATCGGTCAGTGCCTGGATGGCAGGCTCTTTCGTCTTTCCGATCCACGCCACTTTGATCTTCATGGGTTGTGCAGGTGAAAAGGTCCAATTGTAGAGACGCGGCGCGCGGCGTCTCCCTCTGCACCGCGTTCAGCCTCCGCCACCGGAGACGCGGCACGCCGCGTCTCTACAAATCTGTTTGCCGAGCAACAAATCAATTGGTGGCCGACAAGCTAAGCTCTCTTCTTCCGCGCACCGGAAGCAGTAGCCGCCGTGCGTCGCCGCTTCGGGGTTGCGGTCAACTCCGCCGGCTCAAGCTTGGTGGCCGACTTCCACAGCCGCTCCAGATCGTAGTAGTGCCGAGCCGTCTCCGAAAAAATGTGGACCACGAAATCCACATAGTCAAGCAGCACCCACTCCGCCTGTTTGTATCCCTCGGTGTGCGCCGGACGCATCCCCAGACCTTCGAGCCGCTCATCCACCGCATCGGCGATCGCCTGAATCTGCCGTGGATTCGTTCCACTGCACACTACAAAATAATCGGTGAACGCTCCCGAATCCTTTTCCAGTTCGAGAATCGTGACATGTTCGGCTTTTTTGTCCTGACAAGCAAGAATTGCTTCACCGACCTGGCGTTTGAGAGCGGTTGTCTTCTTCATGCGTTTGTACGTCGATTGTATCGTGCTCCTTCCCCACTGGCGGGGGCTTGCTTTACCTCTGCAATCTGACCTCTAACCTCTGACCTCAGCCTCTGACCTCAGCCTTTCCCCGATACAGTCCCATCTTCCGGATGTATTCCGCCACTTGCGGATGAAGCCACCTTCCCAGCGGCTTACCCTGCTCCGCGGCCGCGCGAATCGTCGTCGCCGAAACATTCTGCTGCACGCCCTGCAGCAAGTGCAGAGTGACGCCCGGCAGCACCAGATCCCCGCTTGCGGCCTGCTTCTGAAAAGGCTTCGTTACGGCCGCCGGAGGCCGCACGCCATCAGGCAGCGACTCGGCCACATCGCGCAAGGAAAATCCCGGGCGGCTGGCCACCACGAACTCGCACTCCGCGAGCAGCGGCTTCGCCTCGCGCCACTTGGCGATATCGCGGAAGGCGTCGATCCCGATCAGCAAAAACAGCCGGTCCGCCTTCTTCAGAGTCTGCTTAAGCCGACGCACGGTTTCGATCGTGTAGCTCGCTCCCGGCGAAGAGCCCGGCGCTTCCAGCAGCGATGGGACGAACTGCTTCTGGTCCTCGGTCGCCAGCGCCACCATCGCATACCGATGGACGAAAGGCGTCACTGGCTGTTTTTGTTTATGAGGAGAAATGTTGGCCGGCACAAACAGGACCTGCCGGAGCGCAAATCGTTCCGCGGCAGCTTGCGCCAGGGCCAGGTGTCCGCGATGAATGGGATCGAAGCTTCCGCCGAAAAAGCCGATGTTCATTGGTCCTTTACCGGATCTTCGCCGTCAGTTTCGTGTTTTCCGGCCGCTGTTGCAAGTCTTTGTTCCACCTTGCATAAGCTGTACCACTGATTTTTTCGAAAACAGCATCTCATCATAGGCTGTTCCATTCCGGTTGGCTCTCCGCAAGTCTTGCTTCCATGCTGTCCTACCGGGCAATGGGCATCTGGGCTAGATGGCGGAGTAGGCTGGACTGGCGTAACTCACTGCTCACACTCGATTACGACTAGCATGGAGTGATGCGAATGAAGCTCCCCCTCATCCGCACTTTGGCCGTGCCTCCGGCGCGTGCGCCCATTTTGCGCTACGGAGTCGCGCTCCTCAGCACCGTTCTGGCGCTGATTCCCACCCTGTTCCTTTCTGATATGGCGGAGAGCCGCCTGGTCGTCTTCGCCGTCGCCGTCATGGTCAGCGCATGGTACGGAGGGTGGAAGCCCGGCCTGGCCGCTACTTCGTTCGCGCTCACCGTCAGCGCCTACTATTCCCTGATCGGCCAGCACAACGGACCCGAGTTTCGCAAGGCAGTCGCGCACATGGTGCTGTTTTTTGCGGTGGCGCTACTGATCTGCTGGTTCAACGCCGCGCTGCGCGCCACGCAGGAGAGCCTGCGCCGCTCCGAGAGCAATTTTCGCTCCCTCGTGACCAATGCCCCCTACGGCATCTGCCGTTGTGACAGCCTGGGAGTTCTGCTCGATGCGAACCCAGCCCTGGCGGCCATGCTTGGCTATGCGAGCGCCGGCGATATCGAGGGAATGCATCTGGGCAGTCTATACGTCGACGCTCAGCAGTGGTTTCAAACCGCCGATCATTTTCACGCCGGGAAGGAATTCAACAATCTATCCACGGAACTGGCGCGCCTGGATGGCACCACCATGCTGGCCCGCATTTCCGGCCGCGTTATTCCCAACGGACGGAAGGGACCCACTTTCCAGATTTTCATGGAGGATATCACCGAGCGGCGCGCTCTTGAGCAGCAGCTCCGGCAGGCGCAAAAGATGGAAGCCATCGGCCGCCTAGCGGGAGGGATCGCGCACGACTTCAACAACCTGCTGATGGTGATCTCCGGCTATTCGGAATTTCTACTCGAGCGCCTCGGTCCGGATCTATCTCTCCGCGGGCCGGCGCAGGAAATTGCCAACGCCGCCCAGCGTGCCACCTCTTTGACCCGCCAATTGCTCGCATTCAGCCGCAAGCAAATGCTCGCCCCCAAGGTCCTCGACCTCAATGAAGTCGTGACCGAGAACCTGAAGATGCTCACCCGCATGATTGGCGAAGACATTGACCTGGTCATGGTGCCGACCCCGACCATCGGCGCCGTCCGGGCCGACCCCGGACAGATCGACCAGGTCATCATGAACCTGGCCGTCAACGCCCGCGATGCCATGCCCGAAGGCGGTAAGCTGACCATCGAAACCGCGAACGTTTCGCTCGACGAGAATTTTGCCCGCACTCACGCCCCTCTGGAAGCGGGCGACTACGTCATGCTCGCCATCAGCGACACCGGCCTCGGCATGGACCTCGATACTCAGTCTCGCATCTTCGAACCGTTCTTCACCACCAAGGGCGCGAAGGGTACCGGGCTGGGTCTCTCGACGGTATACGGCATCGTAAAGCAGAGTGGCGGCTACATCTTCGTGGACAGTCAGCCCCATCGCGGCACCACCTTCCGCACTTATTTTCCGCGTGTCGATGCGAAAGAGGAAGCTGCCGCGGCGCAGGACTCTCTCGGATTTCCCCGTCCCGATCGGGGGCAGGAAACCATTCTTTTAGTCGAAGACGAAACCAATCTTCGCCGCCTGGCGCGCCAGTATCTGGAAACGCAGGGTTACAAGATCCTGGAAGCCGAGGATGGCGCCGCTGCCCTGCAGATCGTCGAAGGACACAAGGGTCCGATTGATCTCCTATTAACCGATGTCGTTATGCCCGGAATGAATGGGCGCGAACTCGCTCTGCATATCACCGCCGAGCGTCCCGCCATCCGGGTGCTCTATATGTCGGGCTACACCGAGAATGCCATTGGTCACAATGGCACGCTCGATGCCGGCATCAACCTGCTACAAAAACCGTTCAGCCTTCCCGCTCTGAAAGATAAAGTTCGTGAAGTACTGGACTCCGAGCCCATTCCCCTGGAGGCCGTTATGCCGTCCCGCAGCACTGCAAGTGTTCTGACTGGAAAGAAGATTCCGCCGTTCCGGGCGCGCCGGTTCAACCTTCACCTCCCGCTGCGCTACCGCCTGCTGGGAGAACAACGCTGGCTTCAGGGTACTACCGAAAACATCAGCCGCTCCGGACTCCTGTTCCAGGGGGAAGAAGTGCTCCAGCCCAATGCCCAACTGGAGATCAATCTCGTGCTCCCGGCAGAAATCGCCGGCCTGGCTGCCACCGAAGTCGTCTGCCGCGGAGAGGTGGTCCGCACCGTTGGAGCGCCTGGATCGGGTGTGAGCCCAGCCTTGGCCGCAAAAATCCTGCAATACCACTTTCAGCACGGATCGCACGTGTCGCAAGCATGAAGGGCAGGTCACAGGTCTTAGGTCACAGGTCTCAGGAAATGCAAAGTCCGACCCGAGGCGATGTCAACGCCCTCGCGTAGAGACGCGGCACGCCGCGTCTTTTGTCCCATCCCAGGTCCGGTTTCCCTGAGACCTGTGACCCGTGACCTGTTTCCCCTGCGTTACCTTCGGCACCCTCCACCGCCTTGGAAAAACCCCGCCGACGCTGCTACAGTGCGGCCATCGGGTATTCTGGGTGGAGTGCGTTTCATGTCACTGGTTGTCAAACTTGAAGATGATCTCGGCGAGCGCAGCGAGTGGGTCATGCTGCACGGAATTGTCCCCGCCAACCCTGATGGCGCCTACCCGCTGCTCAGCGGCATCGACCCCTTCGGCAAGACCGTCTTCAATCACTTGCAGATGGCCGTCTTCCTCGCCGAATGGGACCGCGTCAAAGATCGCGCCCGCGATGAATCCCAGACCGAAGCCTGGCAAAAGGTCAAGCAGATGGCCGAAACCTGCCGCGAAGATCGCGACCTCTACCTTCGCTTTGTAGGAAACTGATGTGTGGGGCCGGGTCTTTGACCCGGGCAGATGGGTCGAAGACCCGGCTCTACATTACTTCGATAACACCGCCAGCGCCTCACGAAAGAGCACGTCAAAACTCTGCGCAACATTGCCGCTACGCGCCGCCAGCAATGCCTTTTCCGCCGCCGCCCGCTGATACCCCAGATTCACCAGCGCCGAAAGAACATCTTCTTCAATCGGACTAGCCGCTGCCAGGCTGACCTCAGGCATTCCCGTCGGCGCCTGCAGCTTGTCGCGCAGCTCCAGCACCATGCGTTCCGCCGTCTTCTTGCCGATGCCGGGAATACGCGTGAGCCGAACAACGTCGCCGCCGCGAATCGCTCCTACCATCTCGTCGGCGGGCATGCCGCTCAGGATCGTAATCGCCAACTTGGGCCCGATCCCGCTGACCGTGAGCAGCTTCTCGAAAAGATGTTTCTCGGCCAGCCGCAAAAAACCGTAAAGATTCAGTGCGTCTTCCCGGACATGCGTATGAATGTGCAGCGCAACCTCCGCCCCCGCCGCCGGAAGTTCCGAGAACGTCGGCACGCTGATGACTACGTCGTAGCCCACCCCGTGTGTTTCCACGATCGCCTGGTTAGGATGCTTTGCCATCAACGTGCCGCGAAGGTGCGCGATCATCGAAGGTATTGTACCGTGTAGCGTCGAGGCCCCTTCGCTCCGCTCAGGGCGGGTTCTCGCCTGGTCAACGCGAGGGGTCGGCAAAAACTCCCTGCTTTTCCTGCTGCTTCCACAAGAAATTCTCGGCCTCCACAGTTTCTTCACAGCTCCAGCCCGCTTTGCCCTTGCGTCTGCGCGCGTCTTACCGCAAGGTAATTTGCAGACAGAGCGCGACATTCTGAAGCTCTGCCGGTCCCCGATTTAGCGTTGCTGGTGGTTCCACGAGGGTGAATCACCGGGGGAAGTCCGGTTCACGACCCGTGAACTGGTGCCCGGGCGTTGCGGCCTCCGAAGAAATCCTCCCTTCCAAGGCAGGATGGAAGCGCTGAACCGGAAAACTCGAGGTGCGAACCTCGGGCGAACATCGTTGGATTGTGCGCTCTCACGAGCGCCGGTGCGCGATGCCTTTCGCTCCTGGCGAAAGACGGCAGGCAGAATATTCGCGACAACAATGCGGCTCGGGTGGCTGGCCCGGGCCGCATTTGCTTTAGCATTTAGCATTTAGCTCGGCGACTTTCACGAACGTATGCGCTACCGTGGAAGCGCTTCAGCCAGGGCCGCGAAAAGATTCATCGGGGCTCAGCCCCTGAGGTCCCAGCTAATTCTTGGGATCCGGCGGCTGCACCAACTCCGGCACGCGTGCAATCGCCGCCGGATCAGGCGCCTTGAGATTCAACTCCTTCGCCAGAAATGCCACCCGGTCCCGCCGCGCTGCTGCGTTCAACGCATGCGGAGCTTCATACAGCTTGAAAATCTTCGGTTCGCTGACGATCGCGTAATACTCCCGCGCTCGTGCCGGTGTCATGAAGTCCTCTTTCATTGCAAATTGCGTGAAGACCTTAGCTGGCGCGGCATGCGCCACATATTTGCCCTGATCGGCCCAGGCATACTTGGTCATGAAAGCGTCGAATTTCTCCGGGCCGACCTTGCTGCGAAAATCCTGAAATTCCTTCGATCGTATGTCGACTTCATCCGACAGGTTTCCCGCCATCAGCACAAATGCCTTGAAGCGCTTGTCGATTCCCGCCAGAAACCCGCCCGTAGCCGCGTTGTAACTGTGTCCAACATAAGCCAGCCGCTTCGGATCGACATCAGTGCGCGCCAGCAGCAAGTCAGCGCCTCGCCGCATGTCGACGATTGCCTGCACACGTTGCTGAATCCGGAGGTCGCCCAGCGGATCGGGGTCGCGCACATATCCCGGCCGCGCGATCGGTCCATCGGGGAGCAGCGACACCACGCCCGACGCCGCCAGCATCACCGCCTCGTCCAGAAATTCCTTGCGATTCAGGAATTCCGAGCCCGGCATATACCAGTGCCCCCAGATGACAGCCGCGAACGGCCCTTTTCCGCCGGGCACTACCAGGTACGCCGGCACCCGTCCGCCCTTGGGGCTCGCGTAGGAGACGTCATGGATCGTGACCTCACCACGGCGTTCCACTCCCGACTCCTGAACGTCCAGCGGAGCCTTGCGGTTGTAATCGAAGTGCCGCAGCATCTCGCGGTCTTGCGCCAAGACAGTGGTCGCGAAAACGAAGATTGCAACCAGCGTGTGGTTCATCGGAAACCTCGCAGTGGTGCTGCGAAATGTTGGTCCCTGACCGCAATCAGGTGAAACACCCACTTGGTGGTGGGTTCGTTCCTGCGGAATACGTCTTCGGACAATGTCACAATTTCAGAACAGCCTCTTCGAGTAGCGATTCCCCCAGACGATCGGCAAGCCATGCTACCAGTTGTTCCTTTACCGGACCTGGAACTTGAGCAAATTCCATTCCCGCCCGCCCCGCGTTGGTATTCCAGCAGACCTCGGCGCTTATTTGAGCAGTGTCCTCGAGGCCCGGCAGGGCGAACCGCAAGACCACTCTTTCTCCAACCTGCAGCCCAGCCGGGGTCGTGAGAGCGATACCACCCTCGCTGATATTCGCTGACATAGCCATAAATTCCGGTCGTGAACCAGCGGAGACATAGATGGGGATCTGCAGCGGACAGCGAAAAGAGCGCCTTCTTTCGCGCACCATGAGCGGATAGGATGCCTTGAGAGTGCGCATCAGGACGGTCGGAGAAAGCGGTCTGACAAGTACGAAACTCGCCCCGGCCCGGAACGTGCTTGGCATTTCGTCGCTGTTTTTCAAGAGGGCAATCGCGACGCGCTCCTTCCTGTCGTATAGAGTTCCCATAGCATAGGCGGTAATCAGAAGCAGGGACGCCCATGTGATCAGCTCAGCCCATTGCTCGTAATCCAACACCGGCACGGCAACAACCAAGAGATGGGTATTGGTGAATACCAGTACGAGCACGATGCAGATGCTGGCGGTAGCCATAAGCACGGCATGTCTCCGGCCATAGACATAAGCGGAGAAAATCGTGGGCAGGGTGTATAAACCCAAAATCATGCGGTGGGACACCACCAGCCAGTTGAATAGTCCCGCGATGATGAAGAGCGACAGCACCAGCCATAATTCCTGGTTGATCCTGGTCAGACCGCCCTTGAAATTGGATGTGAGATCCGAAGCATCGCCAGCGACGCTCTCGCGCCTGCCAAATGCACGTTCGTGAATTAATGCCGATTTCATTCCATGTCCTCTTCTGTTGATTTCAAATTGAGTAGCCGGGATTGGTGGCGCAGCCCACCCTGGGTCCGACATCGACAAGGCCCGGGACAACTCTTCAATTTCAGTATCGGCGGAGTGTCGCGCCAGCTTTAGTTTTCTCTCCTACATAGTGTTGCTCGAAGGTGTGAGGGGGAGGGCTCTGTCGACGCTAAGGAAGACTGCGGGTCGGGTGCGTCGCTTTTCGTGCCGGATGGTTAACTCCGTTTCGACATTCCGTGCTCAACCGCGGCAGTCTTACGGTCGCGCGCCGTAAGTCGTGCCTGGAGTGTCGTTACTCGGGCTGCAAAGCTCAGCAATCATGGGAAGCAACTGTTGACTGGCCTCAAGCTTCGGCACAAAAGCGTCGACCATTGTCAACGCGTGGAGCGGTACTTCGCTGCCGGAAAGCAATATGACCTTCACTTCCGGCCGTACGCGCTTTATTTCGAAAGCAACCTCGTATCCATCCATCTGGGGCATTTCGTAGTCGAGGAGCACTGCATCGCACTTGCACATCGTCACAAGTCGCAGCCCTTGTTGGGCCGACCCTGCCGCGAGGACTGCGTATCCGGACCTTTCGAGCAGTGCCTTTTCGTAGCGCAGGATCGCGTCATCATCATCGATGCACAGAATCGTTCGTTTCGGGGTTGGATAACTTGAGATCATACTGGCCTCCTGCCAACATCAGGCCGCGGCTCACGCGCGTTCTTATCGAACTCGCGGGTCCGATGCCACCACCGCTTATCCCGGCGCTGTCCTTAAGGATGATCTAAGTGCGCCTGGGCCAACTGTTACTACGCCGTTACTATGAGTGTGCTCGAAGGCCAGCCGCTCCGTCTGTTCAAAAGTGCACACAATGTTTAGTCCCAGATGACGGGAATGGTTCGCTGATCTCACATGAGCCCAAGAAGGATTAGCGTAGCGGCCAATGCCTGTGACTTCGCCCCAAGAGAAGAAGAAGACGTGGCGCAGCGGGTGGATAGGGGGAAGTCGTGTAGCACACCAGGCTGCGCCACCAGAGGAACACACGACCGTCGGCCGCATAGCCCCGTTTGATCCAGGATGATACTACGACCGCATGGCCGACGACTGTTCAAAATTGCCCACCTTGGCAGCATTTCGAGATGGGTCACTCAGAAATCCTTGTAACCTTCGTCCTCTCCGTGCCGTAAGCGTATATAGAAGGGGGAGAGGATGCCAGTGCTGGAACAGCCATCGGACGTGCTGCGGCAGTTCTGTCGCGGCGACCTCGACGCTTTCGAGGCGCTGTTCCGCCTGCATCAGCGCGAGGTTTACGGCTGGATCGTTCGCATCGTCCGCGATCCCGCCGCGGCCGAGGACCTCACCGTCGAAACCTTCTGGCGCATCTACCGTGCGCACGCCCGCTTCGACCCGACGCGCAGCTTCGGCGCGTGGGCCCGACGCATCGCCACCAACGCTGCGCTCGATCACCTGAAGACCGGGCGCCATGAAACTGGCCTGCCCGACGATCTGCCAACGCCGCCGATGCCAGACCCTAGTATTTCCGAGGAGATTCGCCGAAAAACGACCCGCGCGTTCTGCCGTCTTCCGCCGAAGCTGCAAGTCGCGGCCACGCTGGCGCTGATCGAAGAGCAACCGTACGAAGAAATCGCGGAGGCGCTGGGCATCTCAACGGGAGCCGTTAAGGTGCGCGTCTTCCGAGCTCTCCGCTTTCTGAGAAAAGAATTGCAGCGACAAGGAATCAAACCATGAATAAACACGATCAGGAACGAATCGAGCAGTTGCTTAAGAACTCACTGCCACCAGTGAGCCGCCGGGGCAGCGCCGACCTGTCGCGGGATCTGTGGCCCGCGATGCTCACGCGCCTCGAAGCAGGCCCTGCCGCGGTTCCCTGGTTTGACTGGGCTCTGCTTGCAGCGGTGGCCGCGTGGCTTGCCTTTTCTCCGGGAGCGATTCCGGTGCTGCTCTATCACCTGTAATTGGAGGACATCATGAACACTCACCCTTATCTTCGTGCCTACATGGCGGGCGTTGTCGTCCCCAGCCTCGCTCTGCTGGTCGCGCTCACCGTATTCATCCTGACGCGGCTCGTGTTCCACATTCCCATTCCCATTGAGCGCGTCATGGTCTTCCCGATGGCGTTGGTCCCCAACGCTTTCGGCCTCTGGAATATTCTCTACGTTTGGTCCCGGCCGCACCGCCATTTGCCTATCGGTCTCCATGGCGCGCTGCTGCCGCCGGTTCTGGCGACGATAGGAGCGTTCTCTGCCGTACATGGCGGATTCTTGACGGTCGGACCGCACGGTGTCACGTGGTTTCAAGCCATCAGCGTCCCGTACTTTCTGATCGCGATCTGGTTCCTTGCTGCCGTGGCGGTCTATTACCTATTGTGGAAGTATGTCGTGGGATTTTTCAATCAGGTGTTGGGAATCGTGTGACCATCTCTCCCTGCGTAAATCATTTGGTTAGGCTTTGCATACACTGCGATCGTTATATTTACGATCAGCACATACTGGCTCGCGCCAGCCGCGCCGTTCGTATCGGGCGCGACAAAGGCGAAACCAAATATATTCCGAGTGTCCTGCGCATCTTGACCTTCGAAATTCAGACCTGTGGTTACGCCCGACAGGGCTCCGCCAAGCTGCTGTGCCACCGGGTCAGAGGTTCCGCTGCTGAAGGAAGCGCGCGTTGGGCGCGGCTCCGGCATCTCCTGAGAGGAGCGCTGCGCGTTCCCTTTCCCAGAAGCCATGTCCCGCAGCGGGGCTGAGA
This sequence comes from Acidobacteriota bacterium, assembly GCA_046727255.1. GTDB lineage: Bacteria > Acidobacteriota > Terriglobia > Terriglobales > Acidobacteriaceae > Acidiflorens. The sequence continues at coordinate 19,762 of JBKPCG010000122.1, forward strand.
CGTCGTGCCGAGCCGCCGCTGTTACCGATGGTGTTGCGGCGTGGGCAGGCTGAAGGAAGAGTAAAAGAGTCAGCGGAAACAAGACCAGTCCAGAGAACAAAACTATTCGCTTCATTCGGAACCTCCACGGGGCATCCTCGGGGGAGGCTACGGCGGAGGAATCATAACCCGACTCGTGCAAGCCAACAACACGCCTAATCGCTGTTGCGCGGGGAGGCTAACCTCTCTGGCCGCGTGCGGTGTGGTGATCATACGGCTCCATAGGCAGGACGCCACAGCGTCTTGCAAGAATCAAATACGGTGTCTCTCTCGTCGCCGGGTCAATGGAGAGCCGAGCCAACATGAAGTGTCTCGTCGCGTTCTATCTTTGCTTTTTATTCGCCCTGTGGCATACTGCGCTCATGGTGGCCAAATGATGACACCAGCCTGAGGTAAGCTCGCGCTCCGAAATAAATTTTAGTTTCGGACGACTTTTCCATCTCCGCCAACATACGTTCACAGGCCGACTAGGGATACGATGCATCGCACTCACTTAAACATCGTGGCGACCCTCGAGACAACCATCAGCCGGATGCCGGCGAACGTCGAAGCCGAGCGCTCCATTCTCGGCGCTATTCTGCTCGACAATCATGCTTACAATGACGCCGCCGAGCACCTGAAGCCCGAAGACTTTTCCATCGACGCTCATCGTCGCCTCTACTCGCGCATGATGGATCTGGCTGAGTCCTCCCGGCCGATCGACATCATTACGCTGATCGAAGAACTCGAACGCAAGAAAGAGCTGCAGGCAATCGGCGATGTTGGCTACGTTTCCAGCCTGCTCGATGGCGTCCCCGACCGTCCTTCGATCGAGCACTACGTCAAGATCGTACGCGACAAAGCGATTCTCCGTGGGCTGATCCACGTCGCCAACGCCGCCATCGCCAAGGCCTCCGAGCAAGCCGACTCCGCCGACGAAATTCTCAACGATGCCGAGGCCGCCGTCTTCCAGCTCTCCGAAAGGCGCATCGGCAAAGGTTTTCAGGGTATCCAGGAGATCGTCCGTGGTTCCTTCGGATCGGTCGATGCCTTGCTCCAGCGCGGCCAACGCATCACCGGCCTCGCCACTCACTTCACTGAACTGGACGAGAGGACCAGCGGTTTGCAGAAATCAGAGCTCGTCATTCTGGCCGCGCGCCCCTCGATGGGAAAAACGTCGTTGGCGATGAACATCGCCGAAAGCGCGGCCATTGATGACGGAAAAGTCGTCGGCATGTTCTCGCTGGAAATGTCGAGCGAAGCCCTGGTCCAGCGGCTACTCTGTGCCCGTTCCTTCGTGGACTCTCACAAGTTGCGAACTGGGTTTCTTACACGCGACGACATGCAGAAGGTTGTGCGCGCAATGGAAGAGCTGGCGCAAGCCCCAATCTTCATCGATGACTCTCCTGCGCTCTCGATCAGCGAGATGCGCGCCAAAGCGCGCCGCCTGAAACAGTCACAAGGCCGGCTCGACCTCCTCGTCGTCGACTATCTGCAACTCATGTCCGGCGGCAGCAAGCGTTTCGAAAACCGCACCCAGGAAGTTTCCGCGATTTCACGAGGGCTGAAAGCTCTAGCCAAGGAACTCGAAGTTCCGGTGCTCGCTCTCTCTCAGCTCAGCCGCGCGCCCGAGAGCCGCGGCGGCGACCACCGCCCTCAACTTTCCGATCTGCGTGAGTCCGGATCCATCGAGCAGGACGCCGACGTCGTCATGTTCATCTTCCGCGAAGAGATTTACAAACAAGACGACCCCGCCCTGAAAGGCAAAGCCGAAATCATCATTGCCAAGCAGCGCAATGGCCCCGTCGGCCGGTTTGACTTGGCATTCCTGCACAATTCCACCCGCTTCGCCAACATGGCCGACGGCAACAATGAGCCCGGAGAATAGTCCCTGAAGGGGCATCCGGCGGGCCAAATACCGAGCCCCAACCTGTGGAAAACATTGTGGATGCGTGGACCTCTTCTGGGCGCGATCTAAAACCGACCGCTTGGTCGGGTCGATAAACAGTATTCACAGCGACCCTAACATCCTGTTTCTAAATTGGTTAACCCCAGTCGAAACAGATGTTGAGAGAGCTAAAGCCGCACCCGCACTTTCGTCCCAAAATGTGGGATTTGCACATACAGGAAGGACGGTATCCGCCGCAAGACCCAAAAAACCAGCGGTTTCCGTAGGAACGCTCAACTACCTTCGCCGACCTTAAGCACCGCCAGAAATGCCTCTTGCGGAATGTCCACGCGCCCAATGCGTTTCATTCTTTTCTTCCCCTCTTTTTGTTTCTCGAGGAGCTTTCTCTTGCGCGTGATGTCGCCACCGTAACACTTGGCCAACACGTTCTTGCGGATCGCTGGCACTGTCTCCCGGGCAATGATCTTCGCCCCGATCGCCGCCTGGATCGCCACCTCAAACATCTGCCGCGGGATTAGCTGTTTCATCTTTGCCGCCAAAGCTTTTCCGCGATCGTAAGCGAAGTCGCGGTGCACGATGGTCGAGAGCGCATCGACCGGCTCGCCCGCCACCATGATGTCGAGCTTCGACATCGGCGACTCCCAGTTGCCCGACAAGTGATAGTCGAGCGAAGCGTATCCCCGCGATACTGACTTCAGCCGGTCGTAGAAATCCAGCACGATCTCGTTCAGCGGCAGCTCGTACTGCAACATGACACGCGCGGAGCTGACATACTCGAAACTTTTCTGCTTGCCTCGCTTTTCTTCCACCAGCTTCAGAATCCCGCCGACATATTCTTCATTGGTCAGGATCACCGCCAGAATCACCGGCTCTTCGACCTTCGCAATTTCGCTCGTGTCCGGCCAGCGCGAAGGATTGTCCACCTCGATCTTTGTGCCGTCCGTTTTGGTGATCTGATAGCGGACTCCCGGCGCAGTCGTGATCAGTTCGAGGTTGTACTCGCGCTCCAGCCGCTCCTGGATGATCTCCATGTGCAGCAGGCCGAGAAATCCGCAACGAAATCCGAAACCCAGCGCCGCCGAACTTTCCGGCTCGAAGAAGAATGACGAATCGTTCAATCGAAGCTTTTCCAGAGCCTCGCGGAGACGCGTGTGTTCGTGCGCATCCACGGTGTAGAGTCCCGCGAACACCATTGGCTTGATATCTTCAAACCCCGGCAGCGGCTCGATCGCCGGACGATCGTCGTCGGTAATGGTGTCACCAATCTTGGTGTCGGCGACGTTCTTGATATTGGCCATGAGGAACCCGACTTCCCCCGCCACCAGTTCGTCGACCACTACCGGCTTGGGCGTCAGCACGCCCAGTGTCTCCACCTGAAAAGTCTGGCCGTTCGACCACAGGCGAATCTTCTGGCCCGTGTGCAGCCTGCCTTGAAAAACGCGCGCCAGCACCACCACACCGCGATAAGGATCAAACCACGAATCAAAGAGCAACGCCTGGAGATGCCGCTCCGGCTTGCCCTTCGGGGGTGGCACGCGTTTTACGATCGCCTCCAGCACATCAGGCACGCCCTGACCGGTCTTGGCGCTGATCAGCAAAGCATTCGACGCGTCCAGCCCGACCGCGCCTTCGATCATCTCTTTTGTTCGTTCAATGTCGGCACTCTGCAAGTCAATCTTGTTGATGACGGGGACAATTTCCAGCCCGTGATTGATGGCCAGGTAAGAGTTGGCAAGCGTCTGCGCTTCGACGCCCTGTGACGCGTCCACCACCAGCAGCGCGCCTTCGCAGGCGGCGAGGGAGCGCGAGACTTCGTAGGAAAAATCAACGTGGCCGGGGGTATCGATCAGGTTGAGCTGGTAAGTCTGCCCGTCTTGCGCCGGATACAGCATGCGGACGGCATGCGCTTTGATGGTGATGCCACGCTCTCGCTCCAGGTCCATGGAGTCAAGGACTTGTTCCTGCATCTCGCGCATGGCAAGCGACCCGGTCAGCTCCAGCACGCGGTCGGCAAGCGTGGATTTTCCGTGGTCAATGTGCGCGATGATCGCAAAATTTCGGATGCGCGACGCTTCCATGGGATAGGTCGATTCTAACAGGCGGCGTGGAGGGGAACGCGGCTGCGACGAATGTTCCACGTGGAACATTGTACGTTCGATACTATAGGTATGGATATGTACTTACAATGAGATTCAAGTGAAACAACCGAAAGCGGTTACGGGGCGAGGGAAGTCTACACGGCTGCGGGCTTCGGGGTGAGAAAAGGCGGTCGCGGATGTGCTGGCCTGGTTCCAACGCCAGGGGCCGGGGTACCAGACAAGGATCAATCGGGCGCTGGGGAAACGATGATGGAGAGAGGAAGTAGGCGGCGAGTGATGAACAAATAGCGCCCCCACGCCTCGAACGATCGTGAGACGTGGGGCACCGGCTAGGCAGCTTTGCCTGCTGCAATTTTGTGGGTAGTAGAGGTGTGGACCTCGAATGTGCGAATCACGGGTTCGGCCTCAAGAAGGGGCCGAAGTGTTTCTTGCACTTTCGGGTACTCCGTACGGTGATATTGCTCCGCATCCTCTCTTGTGTTCCAGAAGCTAAGTCCTAGGACACGGTTGTCTTCTTTGTCCGAGACAAGAACCATCTCATCGACAAAGCCTTTCTGTTTCTTCAGGATCGACAGGATTTTGTCGTTGATGGTGGCGGACAGCTGTTCATTTTTTCCGGGCTTGGTGGTCAATTCAACGATTCGGGTAAACATACTGCGCTCCTTTCGTTGGCTAGAGGGTGAAAGGAAGCCGTCGCTGGCGCGACGACGGAACGATTAACTTGTCAGAATATACCGACGCTACACCTCGTCCGGCTCGGGGTCAATAGGCCAAAACTGGTGCAGACGGTCGGAGTCTCGGCGCGTTGACATGCCCCTCGATTTGGCGGGAGGGGTAGAGTCCTTTTGAAACAAGGATTGAACAAGGAAAGACTCCTTGCTATACTCTGGGCGTGGCCAAAGTTACGAGCAAACTCCAGTTGACGCTGCCGAAGGCGATCGCGGACCAGTACCAGATCCGTCCGGGCGACGATCTGGATTGGTTGCCAGCTGGCGCTGCGATTCGGGTCGTGAAGCGGGATGCGGCCGAGACGACCGAGCCCGCAACGCTCGAAGAGCGGCTCCATCTTTTCGACCGGGCGACGGCGCGGCAGCGAGCGCGCGAGACGGGGTCCCGCAAGAGGCGGCCCGCAGCCAGTTCTCAAAGCCGCGGCTGGACGCGTGAGGAGCTCTACCGGCGTGGCCTATCTCGTTGACACCGACATTCTGGTTTACCGTTTCGATCCACGCTCTCCCGACAAACAAGCCATGGCGCGCAACCTCCTGCGCAAAGGCCTGGCCGAGGATGCCGTCCGCATTCCCCATCAGGCGCTACTAGAGTTTGTTTCGGTCGTAACGCGCGTTCGCACCGGTTCCAGACCTCTGCTCGGGCCGGACGAAGCCCGCCAGGAAACTGAAGAGTTGATGGCGCAATTTCCCGTGCTCTACCCAAACGCGGCCTTGATGCGCACGGCGCTACAGGGCGCCGCTGCCTACCAACTGTCGTGGTTTGACGCTCATCTGTGGGCCTACGCCGAACACTACGGACTGGAAGAGATCGTGTCCGAGGATTTCGAACATGGGCGGTTGTATGGGAGTGTCCGGGTGCGGAATCCGTTTCGGCGGGCGTAATCTGCACGCACCAATTCCAACAGCACGAAACCTGGGGACACGGCCACAGCAGAATCGCCAGAGGAACCTGTCTTCAAATAGTTCTTTTCAAATCTGCACTTAGTACAGTAGCTTTACGCGGATGGCTAACCCGCAGGACGAAATAGATGGGCTGCGAGCGGCGGTGGCGGAACTCACAGCACGCGTATACCGGTTGGAGCAAAAAGCCGGCGTCGACGCGCAGCAGCAACCAGAGGCCGCGTCCAATCCGCCCCAGACTAGAACAGTCCCGCCCCCGCCTCCAATGCCAGTTGCGGCACAGTTACCTCCATTACAGGGCCCGACTCTTACCGTGGAGCCCAAGCGTGGGGCCGAGGAATTGGAGAGCACGATTGGAAAACTCTGGCTCAACCGGATCGGCATTTTGGCCATCCTGATTGGCGCCTCTTACTTCATCAAGTACGCCTTTGACAATGGCTGGATCGGTCCGTCGGGAAAAATCACGCTGGGACTGTTGGCCGGGATTGGCCTGGTGCTTTGGAGCGAGCGCTTCCGCAACCAAGGCTACGAGGTCTTTTCCTATTCGCTCAAGGCTGTTGGCATTGGGACGCTTTACCTTTCTCTCTGGGGCGCGTTCCAGATCTATCATCTGGTTCCCTCGGCGGTGGCGTTCATAGCCATGATTGTGGTGACGGCCTCTACCATCGGACTGGCACTCAGCCAGGATGCGGAGATCCTTGCTGCCTTCGCCATGATCGGCGGCTTCAGCACGCCGGTTCTTCTTTCCACAGGACAGAACCATGAGGTCGTGTTGTTTTGCTACGTCGGCCTGTTGGACGCCGCAATTCTGGGGATGGTCACATTCAAACCCTGGCGTCGTCTGCTGGGAGGGAGCTTCATTGGGACTGCGACCTTATATGTCGGATGGTTCGGCGATTACTACACGCGGGAACAACGCGCCCTCACCGGATTTTTCACGCTGCTGTTTGGCGGCATTTTTGCCGTGATTCCGCTGCTGACTCCGCTAACGAAATCGCGCTGGCGCGGCGGTTTCTCCATTACCTTGACGCTGCTGCCGCTAGTCAATGCAGCGGCTCTTTTCCTAGCCCTGTTTGCGATGTACGACAATGAAAGGGTGACGCTCACCTGGTATTCGCTGGGCCTGGCTGCAGCTTACTTGGGGCTAAGCAGCCAGTTCAAGCGGCGCGCTGCCGGGGACAAGGACATCGTCAACGTAATGAACCTGCTGCACATCGCCATCGCAATTGCATTTATTACTATCGCCATCCCCCTGAAGTTGGATTCACACTGGATCACTATTGGGTGGCTGATTGAATCGGCCGTGCTGCTGTTTGTCGCGGTGCAGACGAAAACGGACTTTCTACGCTACTTCGCCGGCACAACGCTGGCCCTCGGAATCGCCCGCCTGCTCCTTTTCGATAACTTCCACGTGCAGACTTTGATTTTCAACGCACGTGTTGCCACTTATCTTGTGGCCATCGCTATTCTGGGCGGGATCGTGGCTGCTGGCGAGCGGTATGCCAGCACCCAAGAGCTACACTTCGTGCGTTTCGCCGGAGTCTGTCTCAATGTGCTCGCTCTGATCGCGCTCACTTTGGAGGCTTCAGACTTCTTTAATCGCCAGCTCGCGGAGTGGTATCAGATCCACGAGCAAGCAGCCTACGGGCCGATACAGCAGATCCAGCTTGCTCGCAACTTCAGCTATTCCGCCATTTGGTTGGTTTACGGTGCGGGCTTGATGACGGTTGGCTTCCGGAATCGATCGGCATTTGTGCGGTGGCAGGCACTGGTGCTCATCGCTATCACCATTGCCAAAGTCTTCCTGTTCGACGTTTCAGAACTACGGCAGGGCTACCGTATCCTGAGTTTTATTGCATTGGGAGCGGTCTTGATGGCAATTTCTTACGTTTATCATCGCGATTGGCTGAAGCTTTCGCGAGGTGCGCCGGGGAAGTCTGCGCAGGAGACCTCAACGTGAAGAACATGCTGGCGCTGGCCGCGCTTGTCTTGTTTGCAGGCCCTTCCATTTCTTACTTCCAATACCAGCGGCCAGTGCAACTCTCCGGCGCCGGACAGCACTACATTACGGTCGACGAAACCGTGTGGAAACATTCAAGGCCCGATTTGGGCGATCTGCGTCTTTATGCTGGGCAGACAGAGGCTCCCTATGCTTTGGTTACGGAACATGGTGCCCAGCAGCGCCAGCGCATGCAGGTATCAGTACTGCAACAATCCACCGTGGCGGCTAAAACGCAGTTTCTGATCGATATGTCTCCGCTGGCAGAATACGAGCATGTGAATCTCGAGCTGGCGACGAAGAATTTTGTGTCCCATGCCCGCGTGCAGGGCAGTGACGATCTGCACGGGAAGCATTGGGCCCTGCTCGGCGACAGCATTCTTTATGACCTCTCCAAGGAGAATCTCGGCGGCAACAGCACACTGCGATTGCCGCGGGCTACTTACAAATATCTGCGCGTCACCGTGGATGGCCCGGTGAAAGCGAAGGACGTTCTCGGAGCAACTTCGGAAATGGCGGAGGAACAACCGGCGCTTTGGCGCGACGTAGGCAGCGCGCCCAAACAGGAACAGAACGGCAAAGATACAGTTTTCACTTTCGATGTTGCAGCGAACGTTCCCATCGAGAGGGCGACATTTGCGGTGGATGCGACTCAACCCAACTTCCAACGCAGAATCGAAATTCAAAACGAAAAAGGCGAATCGATCGGCTCCGGAGAAATTAACCGCATTCACATGGTGCGAGGCGGACAGAAGATTGATTCGGAAGATAACGAGGTGGCGATTTCCAGAAACGGGCAGAAGATCATCAAGGTCGTGGTCCACAATGGAGACGATCCGCCGCTCAAGCTCACTGGCGCGCGTCTCCAGCAACTGGAGCGCCGCCTGTACTTCGACGCGTCAGAGCAAGACAAGCCAACGCTCTACTACGGTGATGAGAAACTGGAACAGCCGGTCTATGACTATGCCAAGTTATTTCTACGGGACAAAACGCCCGCCCCGGCCCGATTGGGGCCGGAGGTATCCAACCCTGTATACACTGGACGTCCCGATGATCGTCCGTGGTCGGAACGACATCCGGTAGTGCTGTGGACGGCGATTATCGTGGCAGTAGTGACCTTGGGTGGAGTTGCGCTGCGTTCGATGCGTGGAGCGACAGCGTAATCTTCATAGGCCGCGGATTTCGCGATTAGACGCGGATCACAAAACTGCAAAGAAAAAGGCATGACTGTGAGAGTCATGCCTAGTGAAAGTCCACGTTAATCCAGTGGACAAGTTAGTCCCTGACCCCATCCATGAACGCCCGCAGCTTTCGCGAGCGTGATGGATGACGCGGCTTCCGTAGCGCTTTGGCTTCGATCTGGCGGATGCGTTCGCGCGCTACTGCGAGCGACTGGCCGACTTCTTCGAGGGTGTGCTCCGAACAGCACCACCTTAGGATGAAGTGCGGGGCTACGATGCCGATGAATTCGCGGGAGTGATTACCTTGGGCTGCTTTCAGAATTTTGGAAAATGTTGTTTTCTGGGTAGAGGAAATGGTTGAGATCGCTGGACACGGGACCCTGGAACCAAGGCTTACTTCTTTGCCAACTTCCTGGCAATCTCTTCCACGATCCTTGGACGCAGGTCCGCGAGCACGCTGTCTACAATGCTGGCGATGGAATTGGGATCCGAGCCGTCCGCCGAGGCGGCGGCGGCCATGGTTTTCGGGGTTTCTTCGGCCTGTTTCGCGGCTTCGACCGTGCCATTCGCAGCCGGCGCTGCCGACCGAATCTGATGCCAATTCGACTTTCCACCCTTCCCCTTCGTTTCCTTACCCATGGCTTCCTGACCTCCCGCAGCGTTTTCCGAACTCGAATCTTCCTCATGCGCCGGCGCTTCTGCCGACATGCTGGTGACCGTCTGCGCGGTCGCCGACATGCTTTCCATCTCGTCAGGACGTACCGCATCTGCGAACGTCGCCGCCGCTACTTCTTCGGGGGCCTCCTCCGCCCGCTGCGCTGGCGAGTCCTTGTGCGGAGGTTCCGTCTGCTTCGAAGCCGAGGCACTTACAGCCATTGCCGCCGCCAGGCTTTCTTCGGCCGGCGTGAAGCGGGGGCCTCTTGATTGGATCTCAGCGGTAGTCTCAGTGCCAGCAACGGCCGGTTCGCTACTGGAACCAGTCGCCGATGCGGCGCCGTTACTCGTCGCTTGCCCACCCGCGGACGCCGCATACGTCCGGAACATCTCGGCCTCCAGCGACCCCGACGCTTCTTCTGGACTCAACGCCATCGCTTCCGCGACCCAGCGATTTCCGTTTCCCGAGCCCCGAGATAATTCGTCCGCCGGTGCCGCGCCACCTTCCGCCAACGTTTGCGACGCACCGGGAGTTTGCGAGGGCGTCAAGAAGCGAAGCGCTTCCGCCAACTCCTCCGCGCTCGGCGACGATCCTTCCGCCGAGGCTCTCTCTTGAGAACTGGTCGTGACCGGTGCCGGAATCTCCTCCGACTTGGGTGCTGCCTCTATTTTTGATTCTTCCGACTGCGATTCTTCCGACTGCGCCGCACTCTCGGTCTTTGCCTCAAAGACCGGCGCGCTCGGCTTGCTGCCAGCGGCGCCCTGAGCCTGCGCTTCGGAATTCTCCACTAGCGGGGCTTCCGCCGCGTTCGCAGCTGAAGCAAACATCGGTTCGTCAGTCTTGTCGACGGGAGCGGGCTCTTGCGCAATCGCCTTCTCCTCCGCCACGACCGCGGGAACCACTGCTTCCACCGGTGTGGCCTCGACTGCGGCAGGTACCGGAGACGTCTCTATCGGAGTCCCGGCAATCTGAGCCTCTGCGGCAGCGGCCGCAGCATTTTCGGCTTCCGTCTTCACCTCTGGTGGCGCACTCGCAGCCACAACAACGTCGCTTTTTACTTCGGGAACGGGCGCCTCAACTGGACCAACCTTCTCGCTGATCGGGGTCACATTTTCCGCGGCGGGTGCTCCATCCAACTTCGCCACCAGGTCGCTCAGCGCATCCAGTTCTTCAGGCGTGATATCGCGCGGGATGTCGGGAACCAGGCCGGGTTCCTGGGCTGCGGCGGACGTCTTGCTCAATGGGAAAGGAGCGCTGCCTGCGGGAGCTTTGCCCGCGCCCCGCCGAAACTCCCGGAAGCTCGAGGGTGTAACAAAATCCGGCTCCGGCTCCGGTTCCGGTTCAGTATCTTCTTTCTTTTTCTTTGACGGAAAGCGCAGCCGGTTCTTCCATCCGGTGTCGGTTTGGTCGCCCGCAGATCTCTTGGTCATGGGATCGCCGCTGAAACGCTCGATCCCGGAAACCGAAGTGCTAAACCGCGAACCGTCGGCCTGAGCCGGCACCATTCGATCTTCCAGTCGCGTCAGAGCGCTCAGCAGTTCGCTCGCTTCAAACGGCTTTACGATAAACCCATCGGCCCTCACCCGGGTTGCTTCTTCGGGTTTAAACGGTTCCAACTTACCGACAGTCAACAGGATGGGGATCCGTGACGTGTCAGGCGAATCCTTCAGGCGGGCGCAGACTTCCAGTCCGCTGTAGCCGGGCATGTACACGTCCAGGACGATCAGGTCCGGCTTCAGTTCGGCCACACGCTTCAGAGCCGCAGATCCATTGTTCACCGTGACGACGTCATACCCGGCGTCAGTCAGGATTTTTCGCCCCATGTTCTGGGCTGTAACACTGTCATCGGCGAGCAGTATTTTCCGCGCCAAGCGTGCGTCCTTTGATGAAAGGAGAGATAACGCGAAAGTACCCTGTCCCCTATTCCAAGTCAATGACTCGCAAGCAGGTAACAGGTTACGACCGTTCTAGTCTGTTGGGAAGAATCGGGCTTGCAGCGGACTGGGATACTCGCCAACGCCGCCGGACACCGGAAGGCCATGGCCTGCTGAACACGAAACGGCGTGCGCCTTTGATGACCTCAGGTGCGACGAGTAAAAAAGAACCCCGGTCTCGTTGGCCGGGGCTCACTAACTTCACTCCAGAAGCATTGCGGATGCTCCCGGTAGAAGCCGTCTCATAGCGTGTGTGGGGTGCGATGAGAGCGATACGAATTGAGTGAAGTCTAGCGAGAGGCTGAAATGAGCACAATACTGCAAAAATACTAGCCGATGGAGCGGCTTTTCGAGATCGCAAACGAAAGGGTCCAAGGGTAGAGACGCGGCGTGCCGCGTCTCCGAATGCAGCGGCACGAGCGATCGCGCAGGTGGTGGGGCAAGTCTTATGGGCTAGACGCAGCAGTAGCTCGTCCGCCGAGGGAGACGCGGCACGCCGCGTCTCTACCAATCTGTATTGCCGTTTCCCGCCTCGTTTTCAGAAGCCGGATTGGGGTGCGATTCCCTTTCCTTCTGTGCATTGGTAGCTCCTGCCGGCTTTGAGATTCTTGAACTCCTCGATGCGGCCGTTCGGCCACTGGATCACGATGCGGTCGGCCTGGTCTTTCTGGCCGAGGCCGAAAGTGAGCGGCAGTTCGGATTGAGAAAGATAGCTGGAGCCGCTCTTTACCATCCGCGATTGGGTGATGCCTCTGCTTTCGAGACGGACAATCGCTCCGATGGCGTCGCGATTGGATTGGGTGCCGGCGAGGCGGAAGCGGATGCTGTGGCTCCCGCCCTGCGGATTGAGGGTCTGATCGTTGCGGAAAAGATAAGCCGGACCGTTGTTGGTGGTGAGGAGCAAGTCGAGGTCGCCGTCGCGATCGAAGTCGGCATAGGCGAGGCCGCGCCCGACTTTCGGCTGGCTGAAGTCGGGACCAGCTTCACGGGTGACGTCACGGAAGGTTCCATTGCCTTGGTTGAGAAACAGCTGTGGTGGTTGGGCGTAGCCGACATTGCCGCGAATGTTTCGGACAGTGTCGTCGATGTGGCCGTTGGCGATGGCGAGATCGAGGGAGCCGTCGAGGTCAAAGTCGGCGAAGACGCATCCGAACCCGAGCATACTTTTGGTGGGGCCGCCCAGGCCGGCCACGACGGCAATGTCATCGTACGATCCTTTGCTGGACGGTCGATAGAGTCCGAGCATTTCATTGTCGAAGTTCGTGATGGCGATGCCCGCGCCGCCCGAGTTGGTGAAATCGGCGGCATCCACGCCCATGCCGGCACGGGCTTTGCCGTCGGTGCTGAAGGCGACGCCCGCGTCCACGGCGACTTCTTTGAAGGTACCGTTCCGGTTGTTGCGATAAAGCTTGTTGGGCTGCGTATCGTTCGCGACGATCAAGTCGGGCCAGCCGTCCTGATCGTAGTCGAGGAGCGCGACGCCCAGGGATTTCGAACTGCTGTCGAAGATTCCGCTGGTCGCTGTGACGTCTTCGAAAGTTCCGTCCCCACGATTGTGGAAGAGCCAGCAGGTCTGTCCGCGATAGGCTTCCGGAGTGCAATACGATTTGTGTTTGCCATCGAGGCTGCAAAATACGTCGTGGTCGGGGGACCACTTCACGTAGTTGCAGACGAAGAGATCGAGACGGCCGTCGCGGTCATAATCGAACCAGAGAGCCGAAGTGCTGAAAGCCTGGCGGTTGCCGAGTCCGGAGGGCCTCGTCACGTCTCTGAATGTGCCTTTGCCGGTATTGCGGAACAGACGATTCTGACCCACGCACGTAATCAGGATGTCGGGCAAGCCGTCGTTGTTGTAGTCGCCGACGGCCACGCCCATGCCATACGTGTCTGGGACGTCGAGTCCAGCAGCGTGCGTCACGTCTGTAAAAGTGCCATTGCGATTGTTGCGGTAGAGCTGGAGGGTGGTGCGCGCGGTGTGATGTCCAGGCCAATCGGTACCGTTGACGAGGAGGATGTCCTGCCAGCCGTCTCCGTCGTAGTCGAGGAAGGCGCAGCCGGAACCGAGAGTCTCAGGTAGAAATTTCCCGCCGAAGGCACCGCTGTGATGACGGAAGCGAATGCCGGCGGAGGCGGTGACGTCAGTCAGGTGGAATGGCAACTGAGGTGGATTGGCGGCCCATAGCGAGCGTGGGGAGACGCTGGCGGCAGCCGCAAGTCCTGACATACCCATGAGAAAGGACCGGCGGTTCACGGGATATTTACCAGCCCGTTTCGGATGGCGTACACCACCAGCTCGGCGGTCTTGTGGATGCCGAGGGCGTCCATGATATTGGCGCGATGAACCGCTACAGTGTTGGCGCTCAGACGGAGTTGGTCGGCAATCTCCTTGTTGGATTTGCCCTCAACAATCAACTGCAGGATTTCTAGCTCGCGCGGAGTAAGAGCGGCGCTGCGCTCGCCCTTCAGGGCGGCCGGCCGGGACACGGCGGGATCGAGAACCGTTTCTCCCGCCGCCACTTTACGTATCGCGACGGGGAGTTCAAGTTCCATCGCGCTCTTGAGGATGTATCCGCGAGCGCCCGCGTCGAGCGCCTGGCGAACCCAGGTTTCTTCCGAATGCATGCTGAGCATCAGGATGGCGATATCGGGCGAAGCTTCGAGAATGCGCCGGGCGGCGACCAGTCCGCTGATGCCCGGAAGGGCGCAGTCCATCACAATCACCTGCGGCTTCAATTCCTTGCCCAGGCGGACGGCTTCGTTGCCATCGCCGGCTTCGCCAACGACGATCATATCGGTTTCGTCTTCGAGCAGACGGCGGAAGCCTTGCCGTACCAGCGCATGATCGTCCACCAGCAGCACTGAGATTTTGTCAGGCATTCGTTTCGAGCGCCTCTCTGGGAACACGCAACCTTACCAGCGTACCGCTTGCCGGATGCAGGAATTCGATTTTGCCATTCACGAGTTCCGCCCGCTCGCGCATCGCGACCAGGCCGATACCCTGCCGTACATTGGCGGCGGCGAAACCGGCGCCTCGGTCTTCGATTTCCACATCCAGCGAGTCCGGGAAAAAGCGCAGCCGAACCCATGCCTGCTTCGACCCGGAATGGCGCGTAACATTGTTCAATGCCTCCTGGACGATGCGATAGACGTGAACTGCCGTGGCGCCGGAGAGCGGGAATGCATCGCCGGATTTTTCATAGGATATGGCAATGCCGGTTTGTCTTTCTACGGTGGGAAGATACCAGGCGAGAGTGGCTTCCAGACCGGCTTCGTCGAGCATGACGGGATGTAGCGCTTGCGAAAGACTGCGGACCGTGTTGAGCGTGTTCTGAGCAATTTCGCGTACTTCGCGAAGATCCGCGCGCAGCGGAGAGTCTTCGGGAGTATGTTTCTCCGCGCGCCCCAGCATGGAGCCAACGGCGGTCAGAACCTGGCCAAACTCATCATGCAGTTCGCGAGAAATGTAGCGCAAGGTAGACTCCTGGGTGGCGATGAGCTTCTGCGCCAGGTCGCTGCGCTGCTCTGATAAAGCGGCCAGCTGCGCGAACAATCGGCGGTTGGCGCGGATCAGGTACAGGCTGGTGAGCACGATGGCGGTTAGCGTCGCGACGAGGAATACATACACCTGGCGTTGGACGCGATCGTAAATCTCCCCGGTGCGAGCAGCGACCTGTTCCTCATATTCATTGTTCTGGACGAGCAGGCGCGCGACCGCCGTGCTGAGCGCTGCTTGGCGCGCTTGCAGGGAGACTCGTATCTCGGAGCGCGCCTCGTCCTGCATGCCGCTTTGCGCCAGCGCGAAAGTTCGGTCGGCAGCATCCCAGAACTGGGCCAGCGCAGATCGCAGAAACTCGCGTTGCTCGGGTGAGCGTTCGACCAGCGCCACTTCCTCCTCGCGGCGCAGGGCGTCGTCGAGATCTGCGCGGATGCGTTGGAACTGCGTTGCCCAGGCGGAGAGCGGGTAGGGTTCGTCCGCGTCTAGCATGTCACGCATCGCCAAGGCCAGAGAGTTCAGGTCGTTCTGGACGCGCAGCAGCTGGAGTGAATCTTTACGGTTGCGTCCGGCAAGATCGCTCTGCAGCTGCCGCAAGCCCTTAATCTGCCAGATGATGTATGAAGAGTAGGCCACTACCGCTGCCAGCGTGAGGATCAACCCCAGGAGAAGTCCGGCTGTAGGAGAGCGCTGGGGCTGAGAGGTGCGAGGCACCTGAGGAGGATACGACGCCGACAGGAGCAATCGCCAGTGGGATGCCGGAGATCTTCTCGCAACGCTAGCGGAGTTTCTTCAAGCCTGATAGTGATGGCTCTGACCTCGACCTCTGACCTCGGTCAAAATGATTTAGTATCTTTCAAGTCTCCGACTCCAACGCTTATGTCTGCGGAATCCTTGCACATCGAAGAGGTTAGTGGATCGCGGGAGGGAATCCGGATCTTCCGGCTCGACGGGCCGCTCGTGATTGCTAATCTGTCCAACTTTCAATCCAAGTTGCGCGCGGACACCTCTCAAGCCTTGATCCTCGACTTCGCCGCCGTTCCATACCTTGATTCAGCGGCGATTGGTGCCCTTGTGGGAGCGCATGTCAATCGTCAGAAGGAGGGGCGCCGTATGGGACTGGTGGGAGTGAATCAGCGGATCCGACAGGCTTTTGAAGTCACTCGGATCGAGAGTCTCCTTCAGTTCTATGACTCGGTTGTGGAAGCCGAAAAGGCGGTTGCCTAGCAGGAACGGGATTCGCAAGAGCAAAAAGAAAGGCGGCCTGCCCAGTCTGTTACGAAACGGGCGGCCCTAGGTAATAAGAAGCGATGTTCGGGAGTTCCCGACATCGCTTTTTTGCTTTTCAGGTTCTAGCGAACGGATGCGGTCTCGTTAGGGCACCAGCGCGGCTCGCAGGCGGGTTCCGCC
>JBKPCG010000123.1:0-10386 GCA_046727255.1 Acidobacteriota bacterium
ACTCCAACAGGTGTGAGAAATAAGCGAGGCAGACCTGAAAATGAGTGCAATCTTGCATCGGCTTACTCAATCTGTCCATGGAGCCAATCTGAAGCGATCTGAAGCGATCTGAGGGAATTCACTGGCAACGAAAATTCGGAAACTCCTACTTGTTGGACTTACGGGCGCTCGTCCTTCGGGCGCTGGCCCGCTTGAAAACCGACCCAAAGGAGTGACCAGAAATGTATCGGAGATCGGAGAAAATCGTTTATAGGGCATCCTGATGCGATTTTATTTTCGCGACTTTCCCTCAGCAGTAACAGGACACGCATGTTCTCAGCGCGTCCGAAGCAGCAAGCGCACAAAACTATTGCAAGAAGGAGGACCAAAGGTCGTACCATGAATTTTGTCTCCTCTAGCGACATAGGTCGGGTCATTGCTCAATTTTCAAGAAAGCGAAACAGATGCAAGCAGCACCCCAACCAGAACGGAAGTTGCCGTCGTCCGATAATGAAAGGTGTGAAAGTACGGAAAGTCGAATCGGCTCTTCAAAAAACAGTATGCAAACAAGAACACAGAGCCAGCGATGTTGCGAGCCGTCACCCGAAAAACGATTCGCTGCCACCAGCGCTTTGTGTGCCCCATTCGAGCATACGTCTCCTCGTAGCACTTCTGACAAAGCGTTTGAAAGCTAGGAAGATCAGAATGCAGTATCGGCAGCGAGACATCAACAAACCCTATAGGGCTTCAGAGTCATCTAAGACCCAGAAGAGGGCCGTGTTGATTCTGTGCCGCATAGATTCTGTTTTTGATGGGAGCCGTAACAAACCCGAAAACAGACAACGCCGATCAAGCATCGGTGTGACATGTCGCGCCCTTGTGATCGCGTCAACCCTGTTGTCGCGTGTAGTTGCTGTCAATGCCCAGACCGCATCGGATCAGACACCACCCATGACGGCGCCCCAGGTCCAGGAAGTGTTGCCATCGTATGAAGGCCAACCGGTGGCGGCGGTTGAACTCGCAGGCCAGCCACAACTTGATACCGGATCCCTGGAAGGTCTGCTGGCGCAGAAGGAAGGTGAGCCGCTCTCAAAGGCGAAGATCGATCGGACCATCGCTGCACTGAAGGCCAGCGGAAAGATCAGGGAGGTTGTGTTAGAAATTCGACCTCAGCCGGACGGCATCCGCGTGATGTTCGTGCTGCAACCCGCGATATATTTCGGAATCTACCGCTTTCCCGGGGCGGAGCGGTTTGCCTATTCGCGCTTGATCCAGGTCTCCGACTATCCGCCGCGAGGGGCATATTCTCCGTTGGACGTCAGTCACACCACGGACGTGCTCCAGCAATTTTTCCAGAAGAATGGCTATTTTCAGGCACAAGTGCGCCCGGAATTGGAAACCGACACAATCCACGGCATTGTAAATGTTAACTTTCGTGTCACTCTAAAACGGCACGCAAAGTTTGGAAATGTGATTTTCAAGGGAGCACCTCCCGACATCGAGCCGAAACTCCAGAGCGCGTTGAAATCTTACAAGGCTCGTCTCAAAGGAAGTGCGATCCGGCGGGGCAAGGTTTATTCACTGCGGGCGGTACAAAAGGCTACTCAGTACCTGGAGTCACGGCTCATCGCTCTGGACTATCTAGGCAGCCGCGTGCAACTGGCGAATGCCGAGTACGATCCCGCAACCAATCGTGCCGATCTCTACTTTGACGTCAAGTCCCAGGCACCCGTTCACGTGAAAATCCAGGGCGCCCACGTGTGGAGTTGGACTCGTCGCAAGCTGATCCCCATGTACGAGCAGGCAGGTCTCGATCCTGAATTGATCCAGGAGGGTCGCCAGAATCTCATCTCCTATTTCCAATCAAAAGGCTTCTTCGACGCCCGGGTGGATACCAAGTCCACCGTAGGGACATCGGGTGGGGCGATTGTGTATACCGTCAGTAAGGGACAACGCCACAAGGTGCAAGAGGTACACATCGCAGACAACCGTCATTTACCTGACGATGAACTGAGCGGGCACGTCAAAGTGGAGAAGGCAGGATTGATTCCGTTTCTTTCGCACGGCCGTTTCAGCGACCAACTCGTTCGGACGAGCGTGAAGAATCTCGAGAAAATTTACCAGGCTGAGGGCTTCAGCAGCGTGAAGGTTACGCCAAATGTCGTGAAAAAGAGCGGTAACATCGTGGCAATCTTCCGCGTAGAAGAGGGACCGCAGGACATCGTCGAGGTCTTGCATCTGGCGGGAAACCGGAATGTAGCTGAAAACAAATTGGCGCCGCAGGGACTCAAAGCGGTCGAAGGACAGCCCTATTCCGCGAAGAAGGTCGATGAAGACCGCAACCAGATCATCGCCCAATACCTACGCATGGGGTATCTGAACGCGAGCTTCCGAGCGACCGCGCGCAAAATCAATGGAAACCCGCATCGACTTGAGGTCACCTACCAAATTACTGAGGGGCCAAAAGTCACAGTGGATTCAGTGGTCACGCTGGGGGGGCGTTCCACGAAGCAATCACTGATTGACCAGACGGTTCGGTTGAAGACAGAAGCACCGATGCGCGAAGACGAATTGTTAATGGCGGAAAACCGGCTCTATAAGCTCGGGATCTTCGACTGGGCGCAGATCGATCCACGCCGGCAGATTACAACTCAGAATCAAGAAGACGTCATCGTCAAGGTGCACGAATCTCGAGCGAACGAAATACGGTATGGATTTGGCTTTGAAGTCGTCAACCGTGGCGGCAGCATTCCAAGCGGTACAGTTGCGTTGCCCGGGATCCCTCCCACGGGTCTGCCCCCGGGTTTTCGGACGAGCCAGAAAACATTTTGGGGGCCACGCGGCACTTTTCAGTACACGCACCGAAACTTTCGCGGGTTAGGCGAAAGCATCACGTTTGCCGTTCTGGGAGCGCGCCTCATCCAGCGGGCAGGATTCTCTTATACCGACCCTTTTTTTGCAGGTTCTTTTTGGAGCTCCAACTTGAGCGTGTCTGCGGAGCGCAACAGCGAGAATCCAATCTTTACTTCTCGCATCGGCGATGCGGGATTCCAGGTGGAGAGAATGCTCAACGCGGTCGGGAACAAAACGCTCTCTTTGCGCTACGGCTTCCGGGAAACCTCACTGACCAACCTGCTGATCCCGGACCTCGTTCTTCCTGAAGACCGCAAGTTTCACTTGTCGACCCTGGCCGCGGCTTATGCCTTCGACACGCGAGACAATTCGCTCGACGCCACGAAAGGCAAATTTCAGACCGTCGATTTTGACATCAATCTGAAGGGGATCGGCTCAAGCGTGAATTTTGCCCGTCTGCGTGCGCAAGCGGCTCATTACAAGGAAATCGGTGCAGGTATCGTCTGGGCGAACAGTCTTCGGGTGGGAGTGGCGATACCTCTTGCGGGCAGCCGCGTTCCAACGAGCGAGCTTTTCTTCTCCGGCGGCGGGAGCACGCTGCGCGGATTCCCTCTTAACAGTGCCGGTCCTCAGCGGACAGTGGCCGTGTGCAGCGACCCGAACGATCCTGCGACCTGCAGCAAGATTCAGGTGCCGGAGGGCGGGCGCGAACTTCTTATCCTGAACTCTGAATTCCGTTTTCCATTGCCGATCAGGAAGGGATTGGGCTTCGTGGCCTTTTACGATGGCGGGAACGTCTTTCCCAAAGTGGGCTTCGGAGGGGTTGGATCCGACTACACGAATACGGTCGGCGTCGGCCTTCGTTACAAGACGCCCGTGGGACCGGTGCGAGTGGATATTGGCCACAACTTCAACGCTCCTCCAGGAGTCAAAGCGACGCAAATCTTCATCACTCTAGGCCAGGCATTTTGAGCGCGTTACCTCAACCTCCGTTTTCGGATCGCAAACCTGCCCGGCGGACTCCTCTGCTCCATTTCAAACAACGACGGTGGAAAACCGTCCTGGCCTGGATTGCTGGCGTTCTAACTCTTTTGTCGATCGTTCTGGTGGTTGCCGGATTTCTGCTGCTCCGTAGCGACAAGGTCCACCGCTATCTCTTGCAAACGGCCCAACAGAAAGCCAGTCAATCGCTGGGCAGTGAAGTGAAGTTTCGGGATTTCTCCTTCAGTTGGCAGGGAATGGGACCGAGCGTCGACCTCTACGGAGTGGTGGTACATGGTGCTCCTCCCTATATCAACCCTTCATTACTGGAAGCTGATTCTCTCCGCGTGCAAGTCACGATCAGCTCCTTCTTACATCGCAGTTGGTACGTCAAGGAAATTCGCATTGAACACCCGGTGGTTCGCGTTCTTGCCGATCGCCAAGGCCGCACAAACTTGCCTCATGTTCAGACCACGGAGAATTCGCAGAACAGCACGAGCGTGTTTGATCTCGGAATTCGGCATCTCCTGCTCGAAAGGGGCGAGATCTACTATAACGACGCAAAAAGCGATCTGGCCGCGGATGTGCATGACTTGTCGTTCCAGTCCAGTTTTGATCAGGCACAGACCCGATATTCGGGAACGCTCTCCTACAGAAACGGCCATGTTCAGTGGCAAAATGCGAATCCGGTGATGCACAACCTGGACGCTCGCTTCGCCGCAACTCCAAACGAATTTACTTTGGAAAGCGCAGTGCTAGCGACGTCGAGTTCGCGCTTTTCGCTTTCGGCTACCGCACGTAACTATTCGCAGCCCATCGTTCACGCCACCTACGACGCGCTTCTCGACTCTGGAGAGTTCCGGCGTGCGCTAAAGAATCCCTCGATGCCCGCAGGCGCGATTCAGGTGTCGGGCATTGTCGATTACAAAAGTGACCCTCGTCGTCCGTTCCTTGCAACGACAACAACAACCGGAGAAATACACAGCGCCCGCCTGTCTGTTCCGTACAAGCAAACAACGGCGAACATTCTCGGCCTCAGGGCCAGTTACGCGCTGGCAAACGGCAATGCCAGCGTCACTGGAATCCGTGCCGACCTCCTGGGTGGCAAAGTGACGGGCACACTCATGATGCGCGATCTCGCCGGGGCAACGAGATCCAATCTGGCGATGCAGCTGAATGGGCTTTCAATCGCTGAGCTGCAGAAACTGATGAAACCGGAGTCTTCGAACCGCGCGGCAGTCCGAGGATCTCTGAGCGCCAACGCGGACGCAAAATGGAGCAAGACCATGTCCGACCTGGTTGCGCGGGCAGATGTAACGCTTCGGGGAGGTTTGGGGCCGGCGCACGGTGGGCCGGAGACTCCCGTCAACGGCCTGATTCATGCCAAGTATGCGGCGCCCACCGGCACGCTTTCATTCGTACAGAGCTACGTTAGAACTGCACAGACTTCACTTTCTCTGGATGGAACCGTCAGCAAACATTCGTCGCTGCAGGTTCGGGTGGAGAGCCATGAACTGAACGAGCTTGGGATACTCGCGACTGAATTGCAGGCGTCGGGCTCGAAGCCGATGGATCTTCACGGGCAGGCCACGCTCACGGCAACGGTGAGCGGCTCAACCAGCAGCCCACAAATTCAGGGACAGCTCACGGCTACAAATCTGAAAGTGCGGGGTACAGCTTGGAGGCTATTGCGCACCCAAATTTCTGCCAATCCGAATGCGGTCCATCTCAATGGCGGTGAGCTGATTCCTGCAACCCGCGGACGGATCAATTTTCGACTGGGCTCAGCCTTGCACCAGTGGGCATTCACCGATTCAAGCGCTTTCCAAGTCCGGCTTACCGCATCGCAACTTAATGCGGCTGAACTGGCGAAAGCCGCGGGAGTCACAACACCCATATCAGGGACGCTGTCGGCCGATGTGCAAGGCAGCGGCACCCAACTCTCCCCTATGGGTCACGGCAAGATCGATCTGGTGAGCGCTCGAATCGGGGATGAGCCGATCCGGACGGCGAATCTCAGCTTTGATGGAGATGGCACTTCCGTAAATGCCAAGCTCCGTGCGGAACTCGCTGCCGGTTCGGCGACTGCCGATGTTCGCTACCAGCCGAGACAGCAAGCGTACCAGGCCTCGCTTCGCGCTGTCGCGATCAAACTCGAACAACTCGAAACGGTTAAAGCAAGAAACATCCAGCTGACTGGAGCACTGAATGTCACTGCTGATGGGCGCGGAACATTGCAAGATCCCGCCCTGAACGCTTTGGTCGAAATACCGCGCCTTCAGATCCGCGATCAAGTGATGAATGGACTGAAGCTCGATGCGGACGTCGCAAATCACGTAGCGAAGCTGAATCTTGCCTCGGACGTATTTGGGACGCACGCAGCAGGACACGGCACGATCCAACTGACCGGCGACTACGTTGCGGACATCGCCTTCGATACCACCAAGATCGCGCTCCAGCCGCTGGTGGCAATGTACGCGCCATCGCAGGCGTCAAATCTCGGCGGCCAGACTGAACTACACGCCACGTTGCGCGGTCCGCTCAAGAAGCAAACTTCGGTAGAAGCGCATCTCATCGTTCCGAATCTAACTGTCAACTATAAGGACGCGGTCAAGTTAGCCGCCGCTGCGCCCATCCGCGCCGACTATGTGAATGGCGCCATCGATATTAAACGGTCGGTCATTCGCGGAACCGGCACAGAACTCACGTTCCAGGCCCATGTGCCTGCAGCCAAAGACTTGCCCGTATCTTTGCTCCTGCAGGGCACCATTGACTTACGTCTGGCCGAAATGCTCAGTCCCGACATGACCTGCACGGGCCAGCTTCGTTTCGATATCGATTCATTCGGCGCGCGTTCGGACCCCAACTTCCAGGGGCAGATTCGTGTCATCAATGCGGGTTTCACTCAGGCTGGAGTGCCATTAGGTCTGCGCAACGGCAACGGTGTTCTCACCCTCACGCGCAACCGGCTGGATATCACGCAATTCCAGGCCAATGTTGGGGGAGGCACAGTCACGGCCCGAGGCGGAGTTGTTTACCGCCCCAATCTCTCCTTTGACTTGGCAATGAGGGCTGATGAAGTGCGGGTTCTCTACCAGCAGAGTATTCGTACGACCCTGAGTTCGAATCTAGCCCTTACAGGGCAATACGATAGCGCCCTGCTCCGAGGGCAGGTCAACGTCGAGCAGTTGTCGTTCACGTCCAATTTTGACTTGATGGACATGGCGGCCGAGTTCGGGGGCGGAGCCACAACGCCGCCCCCAACTGGTGGATTCAGCGAGAACGTCCGTTTGCAAGTCGCAATTCAGACGCCGGGTGGCCTCGATTTGAGCAGCCGAAAACTCAGCGTGGCCGGATCAGCCAATCTGCAAGTGCGCGGCTCAGCGGCCCAGCCCGTCATCTTGGGACGCATCAACCTCAGCGATGGCGAGTTGATCTTCTCCGGAAATCGCTATCTGGTGCAGGGCGGTACCATCGACTTCAGGAATCCATCGCGCACCGAACCGGTCGTGGATATCTCAGCGAACACCACTATCCAGCAGTATGAGATTCAAATGCATTTCTGGGGTCCGGCCGATCACCTCCATACCAACTATTCTTCCGATCCCGCCCTTCCGCCAGCGGACGTGATCAATTTGATCGCATTTGGAAAGACTTCCGAAGCTGCTGCCGCCAATCCCACGCCGCCGGGCGCCATGGGAGCGGAATCCGTGCTGGCTTCGCAGGTCAGCAGCCAGGTGAGCAGCCGAATTGAAAAGATGGCGGGCATATCGCAACTCTCGGTCGATCCCGTGCTCGGCGGCAGTGAGCAGAGTCCTGGCGCGCGCATCGCTGTTCAACAAAGGGTCACCAGCAAAATCTTTGTAACCTTCGCTACCGACGTGACCTCCACCCAGCAACAGGCAATCAAGCTGGAATATCAACTTAACCGGAAGGCATCGCTCACTATCGTGCGGAACCAGAATGGCGGCCTGTCGTTTGAAACCAGTTTTCGCAAGGGATGGTAGGACGTGATACACAACTCGCAGCCCACCGCTCGACTGACAACCGCTGGTAGTGGTCCGCATCCAAATTCTAGCTGAAGAGGGAATGCAGGTTGCAGGCGAGCATTTCTTGGCCCAGGGGAGTCCAGCGTGCGACCCCGCGAATTTGTCGGTTTGGTCCGAAGACGAGCCGTCCAAGTCTGGTCGGCGCTGGTCAAGACCTACAACGACTTTGACCGCCACAACTATGTAACTTATGCGGCAGCCCTCGCGTTCATTTTCCTGTTATCTCTTTTTCCCCTGCTCATTTTTCTTGCGAGCCTGTTTGCCTACATTCCCCTTCCCGATCTTTTCGAGCAAACGCTGGAAATCATGGCGAAGGTTGTCCCCGCGGATGCAATGGGAGTGGTTCGGGGTGTGCTGAAAGATGTGCTGCGCACAAATCCGAAGCTACTCTCGTTCAGTATTGCCGGAGCAGTTTTCGTCGCATCCGGCGGTTTTAGCTCGTTAATAGGCCTTCTAAACATCGCCTACGACGTTTCGGAAGGCCGCCC
This sequence comes from Acidobacteriota bacterium, assembly GCA_046727255.1. Lineage (GTDB taxonomy): Bacteria > Acidobacteriota > Terriglobia > Terriglobales > Acidobacteriaceae > Acidiflorens. Next base: position 8,351 of record JBKPCG010000123.1, read on the forward strand.
TTACTGGAAGACACAGCTCCTCGCTTTTGCTCTTACGTTGCTTACCGGAGCGATGGTAGTTCTGGTGCTGGTGGTGACAGTCCTTGGACCGGGCTTTGGCAATTGGCTGGCCGGGCGCTTCGCCGTCGGTGGTTTATTCGCGGGATTGTGGCCATACATTCGATGGCTGTTGATCGCTGGTTTCACGATCTTGTCGGTGGAGGCGATCTATTTCCTGGCTCCCAACGCGAAGCAAAGCTTCAAAGACCAGCTTCCGGGAGCCGTCATCGCCGTTTCCAGCTGGGTCGCTGCGTCCTGGGGTTTCGATTGGTATGTACGGCATGTGGCCAACTACAACCACACTTTTGGCGCGCTCGGCGCGGTCGTGGGATTGATGATGTGGTTCTACCTTACCGGGCTGGCGCTCATGCTCGGGGCCGAGATAAATGCGGAATTATTGCATTCCAGGGGTCTGCGACTCCCGGAAAAGAAACCGGCGGAGCCAGCCATCCAGCTTCAGTCACAAGAGACGTTGACGGGTCGAAAGTCTGCTTGAGGAGCGGTCCGATGCAAACTGCCCTGCGACAGATGACGCGTTCCAGCACACGGGGGGGATATCATGGTGGTCCACCTCGTCATCCTCCCAGCATGTTGCAACTTTGTACTTGAGCACCATCTCTGCTGGTGAGCTGCTCTTGCGGCTCGGGACCTACGTCACAGGTTCGATCGCTGGCGAAACTGTCAGCGCCTTCATCCCGCCTTGTGGGGAACGGAAATCGGCAACTTGATCGAGCGCCACAGTTAACCCGCCTCGTATTTCCAAGTAGCCCATCCGAGCCATTCACATCCACCACCCGAACCGTTAGGCTGATTGTGAGCAGTTTTCGGGGGAGGGCTGTTCAAACGGGCGTCCCATGACTCGAAAGAGTTCGGGGCGTTTTGTTTTTGCCTGCAATTGTCGGCGAACCATCTGGACAGGTCGTCGGTTCGATCCCGGCTAGCTCCACCAAATTTCCAATCACCTAGCTCCGTCGTTTTGCTCCCAACATTCTCAAAACAATTGAATTTTGGAACTGATCTAGGTCTTGCCGGCAAAGGCCCGTTTGCCGGTGACCATCTCGTAGAGGACCGCCCCGAGGGCAAAGATGTCTGTTCGCGCGTCCGCTTCCTGTCCCTGAACCTGCTCGGGCGCCATGTACTGAAAGGTCCTGACGATCTTGCCTTCCTGAGTCAAAGGCCTGCTCATGGTGGCTACTGAACCTGACGCCATTGCGCCCAAGCCTTGAACCGGTTTCGCCAGCCCGAAATCCAGAAGCTTCGCTCCGGATTTTGTCAGCATGACGTTCCCGGGCTTGAAATCGCGATGCACAATGCCACTCTTGTGCGCCTTCTCCAAAGCCTCCGCGACTTCAATCCCGATTTGAAGGGCCTGCGTCAGCGATAGTGGGCCTCTTTCGAAGCGCCGACCCAGCGTCTCACCTTCCAGCAGTTCCATCACCAGATAGTCGGTGCCATCCTGCGCACCCACGTCGTAGAGATGGCAAATGTGTGGATTCGACAGCGCTGAAATCGCTCGTGCCTCCCGCTCGAGGCGCGCCTTCAGATCAGGATTGGAGGAAAGGTCCGCTGGCAAAACTTTGATGGCTACGTCGCGCCCCAGGCGCGTGTCCCTTGCGCGGTACACTTCGCCCATCCGCCGGCGCCCAGCGCGGAGACAATTTCATACGGGCCGAGTTTCGTACCAGAGGTAAGGGCCATCCGCGCGCCATTATAGCCTCATCGAAAGCGCGACGTTCCTGGCTGTGAAATGGGCTACCCATAGAAGTTGCCGCTGTCGGCATTTCGATTCGAGCCACTCCTCCATGGTTTCCGGGTAGTCGCTAGCCTTGATCGGAAACGCCTCGGAGCGGACATTTGGCCTTAGGGGAAAAACGGTGCCCCGAGGCGTTTTCGATAAGGAGACTAGGAGGAAGCCGCTGGCGTTTGCGGCGGACGCGGTGCGCTATGGGATTTGAATGCCAGTTTGAAATGGGCTGGGGAGATGGGAGACGGGCAGG
>JBKPCG010000124.1:0-7314 GCA_046727255.1 Acidobacteriota bacterium
GAAAGGCACTGGACCACAGCGGGAGATAAACCCGCCCGGGAACTGGATCGCTCCACCCGGTAGCAATCGGAGCGGCGGTGGAGGTAACAAAGCCGCCGGAGCCTCCGGTGTAGAGGGTCGCATAAGGCGACTCGGCGAGTCTGCAGGTGGTAACGCGAGTGAACGCTGAGCAGGCCTCGAAACTGTTAATGCAGGAGCCGACCCAACTGTAATCTGGGGAAGGCCGACGACGATGGAGCAGTACTGAGCGAATCGGTTCCATCGAACCTGCCGGGGTAGTGGCGACGGCATGCAGACCTAGTGGATCAGGTGCAACACGGGAAGCCCCAGCGGTGATCGCGGCATGGATCAACTGGCAACTCGCGAGAGCTAGGCCGGGCCGTGTGGGGTGGCGGAGAGGCCCGTACTACCGTAGAGGCCGGGTAACTCCGGCGGAGGGAAGGGGCCTCAGTTAAAGACGGACGCAAGAAACAACGAAGGACATGGGGATTGACGATGAGTCTAGACACCCCGAGTTGTGTTCAGAAGTTGCAGACGGCGTCACACGGAACATCGTGAGTCTTTTCCGAGAGCCGGATGCGGTAACTCCGCCAGTCCGGTTCGATAAGCGGGGGTGTGGAAACGTGGCAGGGTGGGGTTATTGAGGCACCGGCCAACGAAAGGGCCGGTCTCGGCTAGACCGCACCTAAACCGTCGCGCCACCCCTCGACTTCACCCAACTACGTTCCCCGGCGCGCCTACCCTTATCCAAACTAAAACAAGCGGGGCTTGGTGGACGGGGCACCAATCACAGTCGGCCCAGTCGGCCCCAGATGCGACTCTAGAGCCACGCGCAGTCTGGTGTGGTCTTCATCGTCTAAGGCAACGAAGCGAAAGGGTTGTAAGCAGCCGGAGGTTGATTCGCATCGTGCTGACAGAAGCTCTGCCGTGCCGTGAACCGTGCCCTTGCTCGTCTGAAATGCCATTTCGACAAATTCACCCTGCTCTAGGGCCTTGGATAGAAGCAACAGTCCCCCGGTAGCTGAGACTTCGTGCAGCTTGCCCCGAACTGACTGAATACCTTCTGAACGAATCGCAACGACGACAGAGCTTCCTACTTTCAAGCGACGCGCTGGGTTGGCCGGATCGGGATGGGGAAAAAAGGTCATGGCTGTGGACCACGTCACCCTGGCCCTGAGCCCTCCAGAGTATCGATGGACGCGACCCAGGGGGCAGCATTCTCAGCATAATTACCCGACTGGATGCTGCAAGGAATAGGCTGTCTCCACCGACTTTGTCAGAGGCGATTTTTCGCCAAGAACCACGATACGCGCTATCAGGTGACGAAAAAGCCCCGCCCAAGAGAAACACTGGACGGGGGTGCGCAAAAGTCTACCTCTTGCGAGCCAGACTAGAAGTCTCAAACCTCTCCAGCGGAGGTGCAGCCCCCTTCGGCAAGGTGCTCAAGCTGTCGCTACCCCGAAGAACATCGTTTACAGCGGTCAGCAGCTTCTTCCCCACATCTGTTTTGGTCACAAAGCCTTCTGCACCCACGTCGAAGGCTTCTTGCACCAAGTCAGCAGAAGACCATTGACTCACGAACAAGATCTTGGACTTGGGGGACAGCTGGTGGAGTCGTCGAGCCGCCTCGATTCCATCCAACCTCGGAAGCCCGATGTCCAACAAGATCAGGTCCGGTTTTAGCTCTTCGCCTTTCTGCACAGCTTCGAGTCCATCCGCCACTTCGCAGATGATCTCCAATTCCGGCTGTTTCGCAAGAGTTTGGGAGATGACACGACGCCACGGCTCGTAATCGTCAACCACGAGGACGCGGACCGATGATGTTCCCACAGACGATCCCGAGACGTTTAAGCCCGAAGTCATGGGACGCAACCAGTACACTTCAGACCGACGAGGGGTCCGTCTAATCCTCCGTGCCCTTGAATAGCATGTAGCCATGGAAAGCGGGGATAGGCAACTACCAGAACTAATAGGGGTTGAACATTTCGGGCTAGCTCCGGCGCACGAGAGTGTCCGCTCGATTGAAGCAGAATGACACGCCTGGAATGTTTGACGAAATCCTGGGAGGGGTTCTGAGTGTAATGGCGATGTTACGCCAATTGATTAAAAGCGCTGAAATCAGTTGGTTGTATGATCGTTGAATTTAGCGAATGATGCTCTGAAAAGATCCGCATAGAGATGAGCGAACAGGTCAAGAAAATCGTAAAGCGAGGCCATTGGATTTACGGCGGCACAGTTCCGTCAGAAGTTTGGATTGTCAAGCAGAACTATTTTGAAGGCCCAACACCAACGGACGAAGAGCCGACACCGGGCTACCCCCCACGCGACGAAAACGGCATGTTCTACTACGCGGGCTATGTGCAGAAGGGTGCAATCAAGGGTATTTCGAACGTTTGCGGCTCAGTCGACGAAGCGGTGCGTTTGGCAGAACAGACGATTCAGGGCCAAATCAATTGGGAACCGTAGCAGGACCCCGGCCTGCTGGGTTGGGGTTCTGAGTGTAATCGGGATTTTTCAACAACTGTGGTCTCCCGGCCCTCTTCTTAATCCTTCGCCTGCGGGCATCGCGTTTCCCCACTATTACTTGCGCCAGAGGACGTGCTCCGAGATAATTCTCTAGTCTCGCCGGATGAGGTACGAGATGGCGCTAACTACCTCCACTTATAGAAAAGTTTTCCAAGCTCTTGCGACGCTGGTGCTGCTTGGGTTGCCGGCCTGGGCCGATTGGCCCCCCATCCCTCCTGAGGATCTGAAAATGACGGATCTTCCCGAGCAGAAGGGAGCTCCCGCAGTTATTCTGCTTCGCGAAGAGATAGCCGACGACCTTAATAACTATCACTCGGTCTACGAGAGAATCAAGATCCTTACTGAGGCCGGGCGCCGCTACGCTGACGTGGAGCTTCCTTATTGGCGGCGGGCCTTCACGATTGACGGCGTGATCGGCCGGACGATCCACGCCGATGGATCGACCATACCGTTCGACGGGCACGTGTTCGACAAAATGGCGCTCCGTGCGCGTCGAGGACACATCGATGAAGTACGTGTGCACGTGAAGGCTTTCACGCTGCCGGATGTGCAAGTTGGAAGCATCATCGAATTCCGGTACTCCCTCCGCTATGCGGACACCATGCTTGTTGCTCCTGAATGGTTCGTTCAGGAGGACTTATTTCAGAGGAGAGCCACGTTCAAATACACTCCTTACGACGGGCCGGTGATTATGCGGCACGGCAGGGTCGGCCAGGGAGCGGCATGGACGGCATTCCTGCCAACGCAGGGACCGCAGCCGCAACTGCATAAAGTGCTGCTCTCCAGCCAGGCCTCGCGACACCAGGCCAGCCAATACATTGATTTATCGATCGAGAACATGCCTCCGATTCCGGAAGAGCCTCACATGCCGCCGGTCGGCATGCTCCGCTACCGGGTGCAGTTCTACTACAGAGACCAATTCAATCCGAGTCCCGAAGCTTTCTGGAAAGAGGAAGGCAAGTTCTGGAGTAGAGATGTCGAGAAGTTTCTGGACAGCAAAAGCGGAATCGACGATGCGGTGGCCAAGACGGCGCTGCCCAGCGATTCTCCAGAACAAAAAGTGCGCAAGATCTATGCGTTTGTGACAGGGTTGGAAAATCAGAGCTTCCGCGCACAACGCACTGAACAAGAAGAAAAAGGAATTGGGTTGAAGGCGAACGAAGGCGCTGAGGACGTGCTCCGGCAACGCAGCGGCACTCATGACGATCTGAATCGGCTCTTTGCTGCGATGGTCCGGACTGCCGGCATTCCCGCGTGGATGATGTGGATCGCGTCCAGGGAGGAAACTATCTTCCAGCCTGAGCTCATGTCGACCCAACAACTGAAAGGGGAGGTCGTCATCGTGCAGCTTGGCGGCAAGGACATCTTCCTCGATCCTGGGACCAAGTATTGTCCCTACGGATTACTCGACTGGCAGTATTCAGGATCACAGGGATTACGTCAGTCGGCGAGCAAAGGGACGACGGAATTCGCCGCGAGTCCATCGTCCGATTACGGTCAGGCTGAGATCATGCGCCTGGCACGCCTTCAGCTGGGGGAGAATGGAAAGGCAGAGGGCACGGTCAAGATCGGATTCTACGGACTCGAGGCCATGGATCGCCGCCAGAAAGCGAGCGTGACTGATGAGGCAGGCCGTAAGAAACTAGCCGAAGACGAAGTACGAAAGTGGCTTCCAGACAACAGCGAAGTCACGCTTATGGGCACCCCAAACTGGGATGAAACGGAGTCCCACTTGGCGACCGACTTCAAGATTTCTGTTCCGCTGGCCAACAACGCCGGAAAGCGCTGGTTGATTCCGGTACACATTTTTCAGGTTAATGGCAAGCCGGTGTTCTCGGGGTCGGAACGGCTCAACTCGATCTATCTCTGGTACAAGGCGCGTGAGTTGGACGAAGTTCACCTGGCCTTGCCGCCGTCTCTGGAAGTAGAGAGCTTGCCGCCCAACGATTCGGTGAAACTTGATTATGCCCTCTACTCTGTGTCCCAGAAGGCGGAATCTGCAAACTCGATTGTAGCGCGACGCGATTTTGTCCTGGGCGGATATGCTTTCCCGGCCAGCGTCTACGGCGAGCTCAAGGGTTTTTATGACAAGGTGAAGGCGGGCGACGATCAGCAAATGATTCTCAGGGGAAGCGTCCGTGCTGAGGTCAAGTAACATCAGGGTTCGTGGTTCCCTGCGCTTAATCACACTGTGCGCAGTTTTGTTTCTCGCGCCGGTACTGGTGGCGGCGACTCCGGAGTGGGTGCGGCAGGCTGCCGCTCAGTCACTGCCCGCTTACGACGCTGAAACCAATGCCGCGGTTCTGCTCGACGAAGGAAGCGTCACGGTCACTGGTGCCACCGAGTACTTGGAGCACTACCGCCGCGTCGTTAGAATCCTGCGACCCGAAGGCCGGGCCGAAGCCAATCTCCATGTCAATCTGGAGGCGCACGAGAAAGTTGATTCCATTCACTGCTGGGCACTCGACCGCTCGGGAAAAGAGTTCGAACTCAAGGACAAGGATTTTGCGGAGCGCGGCGTAGTTTCGGGATACGAGCTTTATGATGATGCGCGTGCTCGGACGGGAACTTGCCCGGCCGCTAATCCTGGCTCGGTGATTGCTTTTGAGTATGAAGTCCAGCGTCACGTTTCGGTAAATGAGTATGAATGGGAATTTCAGGAGTCCATCCCCGTCCATGAATCGCGCCTTGTGATCTACTTACCAGCGGGATGGGAGTATAGGACCCTGTGGGCGAACGGCAGTCCGATTGAACCATCACGGCGCGGAGATCGTGGCTTGGAATGGACGTTGCGGGACTTGCCGGCGATTGATCACGAACCAATGGGGCTCCAGCCCTTTGCTCTCTGCCGCCGACTCGGAGTTGTCTATTTCCCTCCGCAGACGACAGCGAATGCGGGGTCCTGGGAGGCTATTGGCCGTTGGTACGCGCAGCTCACAGTAGATCGAAGAAATTCCACGCCCGAGCTCGCTGAGAGGGCCCGGCAGCTGACAGCCGGAATGGCCGACTTCGACAGCAAGGCTCGCTCGATCGCTTCTTTCTTGCAGTCGGACATTCGATATGTAGCGATCGAGATCGGTATCGGTGGAGAACAGCCGCATCGCGCTGGTGACGTTTTTCGCGCTCGCTATGGAGATTGCAAAGACAAGGCAACGCTGCTGAGCACGATGCTTCACGAAGTTAGCATCGAGTCGGGCTATGTTCTGGTCGACACGCATCGAGGAATCATTGTTCCGACACTGCCTTCGCCGCGCTCCAACCATGCCATCCTCGCGATCGAATTGCCTGAACAGATCAAGACTGATACCTACCGATCCGTGGTTGTCACAAAATCCGGCAAGCGTTATCTCATCTTCGATCCGACCGATCCCTACACACCGCTTGGCGAGTTGCGTGGCGAATTGCAGGATACCTATGCTCTGCTGGTCGCGGATGGGAGGGGAGAGCTTATCCACACGCCCCTGTCCGCGCCGGACGCGAATCTGATGGCACGCAAGGGCCGCTTCACACTCAGCGCCGAAGGCTCGCTCGCGGGCGAAATGGTCGAGAACTGGAGCGGCAGTCACGCCTGGCACGAGCGTGTGTACCTGATGCGCGACAATGAACAGGAGCGTTCGCAACGTTTGGAGCACCGCGTGAGCCGCTCCCTAAAGGGATTCACCTTGGAGAACTTTGACATCAAACAGCTTGACCAGCTGCAACAGGACCTTGTGACCTCCTTCCGTTTCGCCAATCCTGGCTATGCCCAGGTCAGAGGATCTCTCATGTTGGTGCGGCCACGCGTTATGGGCGAAAAGACTCTTGCTCTTGATCGCAAGCCTCGCCACTTTCCTTTTCAGTTCGAGGCCACGAGTCGTGAGACCGATGTTTACGAGTTTGAATTGCCGAAGGAATATGTCGTGGATGATGTACCCGAACCGGTGAATGTGGATATGGGGTTTGGCGCTTATCACAGCAAGATAGAAGTGGATGGAAGATCTCTGCGCTATTCGCGTGAATTCCTGCGTCGCGACGTTCTGATCCCGCCTGACCGAGCGGAAGATCTTCGCAAGCTGCAGAGCATTATTGGCGCCGACGAGAACGCCGCAGTCGTACTGAGGCGAGTCCAGTAACGTCGGAGAACACGGGCCGCCAGAATCTTACGCAAACCACAGGCGGAACAACAAAGGGCATCGGTTACGCAAATTCCACCAGCCAAAATGGTTCAAGTGGAAAGGTGGATGGTAATCCAGTCTGCTAAGAGCCAGGTCAGTTGTTGTAAACAGGCGATTATACAAGCTTGCGCTTTATATTCGCCTTTTGAGGGGTCAACGAGCGCAATAATTCTATAATCAATGTCGGCTTCCACACATTTGAGTCTCTTGGATCATTTCTTCTCCGTTCTGTTCACCAGATTCTGCGCATCCAATATCCTTAAAACAAGAGCGCCCCTTCGAAAGGAGGTGCTATGAAACGCTCACTATGCGGACTTGCTCTGGCGTTTGCAGTTTGGGCTTTTGCTCAGCAGTCCCCGACGAATCCACCACCGTACACAACTCCACCGACATTCCCTCAGGACCAGGCGCCCCGGCAGCAGATGCCCCCTGACACTAAGGCACCCCCGCCGGACGAATTGTCCACAGCTCAGGTCGAGCAACAGATTCAGGACAAGCTGAACAGCGAGCCGGCGTTAGCCAAGACCAAGCTAGGAGTCAAGGCTGATAATAAATCCGTCACACTCACCGGGACGGTCGAATCTGACACGCAGCATGATCTCGCCGTGCGTATCGCTCGATCGTATGCCGGCGA
>JBKPCG010000125.1:0-26825 GCA_046727255.1 Acidobacteriota bacterium
AACCGGGCTGGCCATTTATTCCGCATGGCTGCTTATGCCCTCCATCGCAGCCTCACGCCCTTGGGCAACTACCTGCGTCGAATGAAAGCCAAGCTGGGCCCCGAAGCTGCCACCATGGCAACCGCCCACAAGATCGCAGTGATCTTTTACACCATGATCAAAAAACAAGTCGAATATGACGAGACTCTCTGGGACGCCAGAGACGTCCAGAGGGAGAAAAGGTTGGAAGCAAAACTCAAACGCCATGCCAAACAACTGGGTTACCAACTTGTTCCCATCGAACCCCAGGCCGCATAACGAACCGGTTCAGCACGCGGGCAGTTCCTTGGAAGCTACGAAGTCCCGGAGCAGACGGCCCCGGGCCGGAAGGAGGTCCGATGGCTTACTACAAGGTTCTGATTGAAGTCTGGTGTGATTGGAATCCGGCGGACAGCGACTTCGAAGAAATTATCCAGAACACTAGTGCCGGTGAGGCCATTTGTACCAAACGCGAAGTGGTTGCCATCGTAGACCGCCCACAAGACATCGACGATGACGAGGCAATGACCTTTTTTGGAGGAGCGGAGGGCGATGCCGACCAAAGCCAGGGGTAGATCCACGGTATCGCGGTGGTGGAGGTTGGCTTGCCGATGGCGGCCGGACAAAAGAATGAGCCTCCGGAAGGCGTGCCTTTACCCTCTCGGGGTGTCGAGGACGGCACTCCTGAGTCCAGACGTTCTTGTGGGAGGATAGATGCACCTTTGGGTGTGGCATGCCCGCCGACTCCCGACTGTTCGTCGTAGCACGCAACAAGTGTATCGCGCCGAAGCAACGGTGCATCGAGCGGTTGCCGTCGGGGTACTCGATTCGAGAGTTCTACAACCAACCCGAAGGCCGCTATTGGTATGTGGTCACTGCGCTTGAGGTGATACCAACCAAGAGACACGAGCACAATCGTATTTGACTATCCGCGATTTTCTACCGACCGCAGTCAGCGGCGCCAACTCCAGTCGTACTCCATTTTTCAACGTGGCGGATCAGTGGCGCGGGTTGTGGAGGCTCTCACTGTACTCGGTCATTTTCTCGCCAACCGGAAACCTTGATAGGCCAAGTACGCCGCGATGGCGAGCCCTATCCAGCTGATCCAAATTGGCACGACGGCCCCTTCAATAATGACCTGCCATCCACGGAGGAGGCGAACGGCATGAAGGAGCGCTATCAGAAAGAAGAGCACTGCCGTGACTAGAGAAAAGATTCGTTGCGTCATTTTCAACCTCCGAAGAACTTGTGGTCAAACTTCAAGGCCGACGTACTTTGGGACGCTTTGTTGTCACGACTCCTCCCGTACCAACACTGGATCGCACGTATTTCGCGTCGCGCTCCGGCGTTGTTCGCTCACTGGCAAATGGGCGTGCGGCGTGGCTCCATGATGGGAGCTGTATGAGTCGAGAGGCTCACGTCCAGTTCTGAGAGAGCCTCGGGGTGCAACTCCCCGGGGCTCCTCACCCCATACTTTGTTTCCATTACAGGGAAGACGCAGAGAAGGTGAAGAACGTCTTATCGAAGCGTTTCGCAAGATACGGTTTGACGCTTCACCCGGAGAAGACGCGGCTGCTGGAATTTGGGCGCTACGCCGAGGAACGCGCGAAGAAGGCGGTCAAGAAGAAATCCGGCACCTTCGACTTTCTCGGTTTGACGCACATTTGCGCACGCAGCCGGAGAGGGAAGTTCACAGTGCATGTGCGAACCATGCGCAAGCGGCTCCGCAGGAGCCTCACAGCGGTCGCCAAATGGTGCCAAGAGCACCGACATGCACCAGTGGACGAGCAGCAGAAGACGCTCAACGCCAAGCTCCGAGGCCACTACCAGTACTACGGCCGACCGACGAACTCTCAGAGCCTTCTGAAGTTCTATCGGGGTGTCGTAAGGATCTGGAGGAAGTGGCTCAATCGCCGTACGCGAGGGAACCGGATGACGTGGGAGAGATACAAACACCTCCTTCGTCGGTATCCTTTGCTGTCACCTCAGATTCGACATCCCTGGACGTACCCGGAGAGTCCTGCTTGAGGAACCCGCTGCGGGAAATCTGCACGGTGGGGTCTGTGAGGGAGGAGATCCCGGTGGTGCCATGGTGGACCTAAAAACGGCGGACACAGCCAAGGAAAACCTACAGCCTATCGGGACTCCTCTACTCGGAGAGAGGCGATGTTACAACAACCACCCAGCTTTCCACGAGAGAGGAAATTAACAACGCCATAACACAGAGGCAAGAAGTGCGCTTACTATCTCTAGCGGGGCGTATTGTCTTGTAGGAGGCGCTGTGAAATGGGTCAGCTTCTCAGGATCGTTTACCGTTCTTGCCTTAGCCATTCTCGTGATCGTAAAAGGAAACGGCCTCTGCGCCCGCGGCCACCCCCGTATGAGTCGCCGAAGAACCCCCCAGCCACACCAACCACGAGCGCTGGCTGGTTTCCTATGCCGATTTCATCACGCTGCTGTTTGCATTCTTCGTCGTGCTCTACGCTTCGTCACAAGTGGATCACAAGAAAGCAGGGAAACTGGCGGCGGCCATCCAGGCCGCGTTTCAGGGGATGGGTGTCTTCCAGAACTCTGTGACCAGGATGCCGAATCTCGAGGACGCGATCCCCTTCGGCACAGTGCCGACGGTGATCGCGGCAGAAATCGCGCGCAAGGAGATCTCGATGGGGCGCGAACTCGACGGATTAGTGATCAGCTTGCGCGAGGCCGGATTCTTCGAGAGCGGATCGGCACAAAGGAAGCAGGCCTCGGCGCCTGCCTTTGATCGCATCGCCGCCCTGCTGAGAAAACGTAAGTGCCGCCTGCGAATTGAGGGACACACCGACAACATCCCCATCCACAATGCGAGGTTCTCTTCCAACTGGGAGCTCTCTACGTCTCGGGCGACGGAAATTGTCCGACTACTGATCGTCAGAGACGGATTCGACGCTTATCTCTGAGCGCTGCCGGCTATGCCGAATATCATCCTGCGGCCAGCAATGGCACGGCTGAGGGGCGCGGCCAGAATCGGCGCGTAGATACTGTGATCCTGAGCGAGGGTCCGCCCGCAGCCGCCGCCTCCGAGGGCGCGCAAGCCTCAGTGCCTGTTGCTTCCGGCGCGAACCCGTTACAGTAACAACTCCAGGTAGAGGGCGCCGGCGATCGGGTTGGAGCGGTAGGGTGCGATCTCGCGGAAACCTCTTCGGCGGTAGAGCGCGATGGCATCCTGCATGGACGATTCAATCGTGTCCAAGCGCATTCGTTCGTAGCCGATGCTGCGGGCCTCGCCGATGATGCCGTCTACCAGGACTCGCCCTACTCCATTGCCGCGATAAGCTGGACGAACGTATAGCCGCTTCATCTCGCAGATTTTGCGGTCGAGCGGGCGTAGGGCAACGCAACCGGCTGCCTGACCCTGGTGGCGCGCGAGAAACAGTCGTCCGCTGGGAGAAGCGTAGGCGCCGGGCAGGTTCTTCAGTTCTTCGTCGAAGTGCTGAAAACTCAGGCTGAAGCCGAGGGAATCGGCGTACTCGAGAAAGAGCTCACGTGCCAGTTCGACTTGTTCGAACGACGCGGCTTGGATCAGCTGGATGCCGGGATTAGGAGAAGTTGCCACAAAGCCTCAGCGGGAACTCACATTGCACAGCACGTCTCGGACGATTAAGATTTCTGCACTCCCATGTCTGAAGTAATTTTAAGCGAGCCTGCAACTTTGAACGATTCCTCCAGCAACGAACACGAACCCTCCGTTGAAGTCTTTGCCGTGTATGGTGTGGAGCCTGAAATCCAGGCTTATGCCATGGCAAAGTATTCGCGGTCCTCGCTGTCGATGAAGGAGTCGCTGAAGGAAATTACTTCGCAGAAGGCTGAGAAATTCCTCAACACTTTCTACTTCCAGTATGGACACCGGTCGATCGCCGACCTGGCTCATATCGCGCTTGCCATTGAACGGCTGTCGATTCTGGCTGCGATCGTGGTTGCGGACGAGCAGCGCTGGGACGGGCAGGAGCGTTCGACGCGCTACCAGGATTTCCGGAAGAGCGGTTACTACACGCCGGATTTCGGGGAAGATGCTTCGGCGCGGGAGCTTTACAGGCAGACCATTGATCAATTGTTCGCCGACTACGAGAAGCTGTCGGAGAAAATGTTTGAATATCTCCGCGGGATTACGCCGAAGCCGGCCGACATGAAGCAGGAGGCATACGAGCGGACGCTGCGCGCCCGGGCTTTCGATATTTCGCGGTATTTTCTGCCGCTGGCTACGAATACGTCGCTGGGAGAGATCGTCAACGCGCGCACGCTCGAGACGCAGGTGGCGCATCTGCTTTCGCATACACATGAAGAGGTGCGCGATCTGGGGACGCGGCTGAAGCGGGCGGCCCTTTCTCCGGCTTACAACGCGAACCAGGATTCACTGCGGATGCTGGTCGAGGAAATTCGCGCTGTGTCTCCTGAGTTGGCTGAGCGCGCCGAACGCGAGTTGCTGCGCGAGGTGCGGGTTGCGTCGACGCTGGTGAAGTATGCAGATCCGAATGCGTACGAGATCGAGACGCGGCGCGAACTGCGGCAGGCTGCCTCAGAACTCATGCGGGGCGCGGGCGTTGCACCAGCGCCGCTGGTGGACCTGCCGGATGACGAGCCGCTGGAAGTGGAACTGGCGGCGACTCTTCTTTATGAGCACTGTCACTACTCTTACCGGCAGGTTCGGCAGGCGGTAGAGGCCGCGGGAGAGGCGCGGCGCCAGGAAATCATCGAACTGGGATTGAGCCATCGCAGCAAGCATGATGAGATGTTGCGTCCTTTTTCTGCCGGCCAGCAGTTCCGTTTCGACATACTGATGGATATCGGCGGCTTTCGCGACATGCATCGGCATCGCCGCTGCGTGCAGGTCATGCAGGACTTTACGACTGTCCACGGCTTTGATACGCCGCCGGAAGTGGAGGCGGCGGGGGTACGCGTGGAGTACGACTCTGCTATGAAGCGGGCGGAGGCAGCGGTGCTGAAGATTGCTGCGAGCGGCAGCGATGAGGCCGCACAGAATGCGCAGTACGCGATTCCGCTTGCCTTCCGTAAGCGGACGCTGTTCAAGATGGATTTTGCCGAAGCGGTGTATATCTCGGAATTGCGCACGACGCCGGCAGGGCATGCTTCTTACCGGAACGTGGCCTATGCGATGTATGAGGCGGTGGCGGCGCGTTATCCGGCGTTGAGGAAGTATTTTCGGGTTGTCGATGTACGAGAGCCAGTGGATTTGTTGAAGAGGTGACGTGTGGGGCTTGTGTGGCGCGGGCGCCCCGCCCGCGAAAGGCCTAGCATCACAGGCGCCCTCGGGGGCTGAAGCCCTTGATCAAATCAGAGGCATACCGCAGCGGTAAACCGCTGCGCCACCCAAAATCACTGCTTTGCCTGTGAAGCCATGCTACCGACCAACCGGCTTTCGCCGCCTGCTAAAATCATTTCAACGATGCCCCTCTACGAATACGAGTGCAAGAAGTGCGGACACCGCTTCGAGAAAATCCTGAAGTTTTCCGACAAACCCATGAAGAAGTGCCCCGACTGCGGAGGCGCGGTCGAGCAACTGATCTCGGCTGCCACGGTGCAGTTCAAGGGCGCAGGCTGGTATGTAACGGACTACGCCAAGATGGGGATCTCTTCAGGGAAATCGTCCGAGAGCGACAGCGGGTCCAAAGATACCAGTAAGGATTCTAAACAGGATTCCAAAGAGACCAAGGATTCCAAGGAAACAAAGAAGGAAGAGAAGCCGAAGGCTGAGACTGGACACAAGAAGCACAAGAAAGAGTAGCTGGCGGGATCATGCCCCTGGACCACTCCCAGTGTTCCAAGGAATTCAACTCATTAAGCCAAACGGAAAAGGCGGCCCGCGCAGGCCGCCTTCTTCCCCGAGCGTTCTGACAGGTTAGAACCGATACATAATCCCGGTGTTCACCCGCATGTTGTTCTTGTTGGTGACACCGTTGAAATGAAGAAGCAACCAATCGAACTGGACGGCCCGGACAGCAAACTTCCCTTTTCCGAAGTCCACGCCGCCGCCGAACATCATCGCCATCCCGCTGTCGCTGACGCCACCGCTCGAGGCATGGGCGCCGCCAAACAAAGCGTGCGCAAACGGCGAGAAGTTGTTTTTGTGAGTCGAAACCACAGGCCCAAACGTGTAGCTATAGAGCGAGCCGTCGTGGTAGACGCCGCTGAAATCCGCGGTCGCGCCCAGCCAATGGGTGATGTACAGGTTGGCGGCCGTATTCCAGCCGTTAGCGTGCCAGCCACCGTCGGTGCTGGTGAATTGATAGCCGCCGTAGATTTCGGGCTTCGGTGTTTCCTGCGCCATCCCGAACATCGAAATCATGCAAACTAATACGGCGACGCCGATAAGCTTTCGCATAATGATTCTCCCCTCCATGATTAGCACCGTTTCCGTCTCGTACCGGCGTGTCGTATGCCGGGGTCCGTTGTGACGGCGTTTCGCCGTCAAAACAAATCCCGAGGATTCGGATCGTGGCCGGTGTCGAGAGAAATCTTGGACGATGCCCAATAAAGCGGCAAGTGACATAAGCGCCCGTGGCAATTGGGCCTTTGGTAACGGCACTCTTCCGGTATTCCAGATTTGGGAGATAGTTATGCGCCGGGTGGGAACCTTGCTATCTACTTGTGGCGCTAGCGGTTAAAAGACAATATTTGGTTGCGGCAAGCGGCCGTCCAGGAGGGGACTTGGAACATCTGAGTTGTCTTCGCTGTAACCGGGAGCTCGAGACGGGACACAAATCCGTCGGCGTATTTATGTTCGCACAAACCGTAGGAATAAGACCGCGGCAAAAGTCGGCGGCACGGCGAATCTGTTTCTGCTCACCGTGCTCCGTCTCGCTGGCGATGGGGCCAGCACCTGAGGGCGCCCTCAACATTGCGGCCTGGCAGATGATCCGCGACCTCGTCGGGGCTGATCCGGCATTGAACCAGGCGGCTTGGGATACGCTGCGAGGAATTGTCGGATTGCTGCCGACCAGCGAAGCAGGCGCGGACTCTGCAGGGCAGCCCGTTAACCCAGCAGACTCGAGCTCTGCGGTACATTAGCGGACTATAGCGGCCAGCGGGCGATTCCGCACACTCCGGCGGCAAATCTCGTCTGTTTCCACCAGCTGTCCGCGTAAGACCTTTCTTCTTCCCAGCCTCTCTCTGGCACGCCAGTTGTAACTCGCAGAAAATCCGCGGGTGAATCTTTCCGGGCCCTCCGGCATCCAAAAGACTGGAAATAGTCGTTACAACGACTAACTTGGAGAGGAACATCATGATTACTATCCGGCGCAGTAATGAACGCGGGGGCGGCGACCACGGCTGGCTTAAGACCCGCCACACCTTCAGCTTTAGCGACTACTGGGACGACAAGTGGATGGGTTTCCGCTCGCTGCGCGTGATCAACGAGGATGTTGTGGGGCCGAATAGTGGTTTCCCGGCGCACCCACACCGTGACATGGAAATCATCACTTACATCCTGTCGGGCGAACTCGAGCACAAGGACAGTCTGGGGACGGGTTCCGTGATCCGGCCTGGTGACGGACAACGCATGACTGCCGGGCGCGGCATCCGGCACAGTGAGTACAATCCGTCTGCGACGGAGATCGCGCACCTGCTTCAGATCTGGATTACACCCTCGGAGCGAGGGTTGGAACCTAGCTATGAGCAGAAGAGTTTCCCGGAATCTGAGAAGCGTGGGAAGCTGCGGCTGATTGCTTCGAATGACGGCGCGGATGGGTCGGTCACGATCAATCAGGATGCGAAGCTCTTCGTCAGTCTGCTTGCGCCTGGCGAGGAAACGACTCATACACTGGGAGGCAAACGCCACGCTTGGGTGCAAGTTGCCAGAGGCGAGGTTGAACTGAACGGGCAAAAACTTGGTCAGGGCGATGGCGCCGCTATCAGTGAAGAAAAGAAGTTGACCATCAAGGGGACGAAGGACGCGGAAGTTTTGTTGTTCGATCTGGCGTGAGCGATGGAAAAGGCGGCGTCGCCGGGATCGTCTAGCCCCCTGACGGTGTGCGTGAGAACTCGCTCGTCCCTCCGGACTTGAATCGGTTCTTGCACTTTCCCAGCGCTGAAGCGCTGGGCTAAGCTGGTTCGCCCCTCCGGGGCTGGGTTTCGAACAGTTCGTTCCACGGGATAGTCCGAAAAGGATCTCACGCACGCAGTGAAGGGCCTCAAAATAAGCAGTGTTCGGCATCGCTGAAGGAATGCCCCGATACGAATCTGGGAATCCGCGAAATTATTCGCACGGGCGCCAGTCGCTATCGCGAACGCACTCCGACTATTGCCATCAGTCTTCCGGTTAGGCCTTTTTCTGCGCGGTGGCTGAAGAGCAGATCGGTGTGGCAGGCCGTGCAGGGAGAAGATGCGTCGATGTTTTTCGCGGGAACGCCGGCATCGATGAGCTGGCGGCGATTGGCTTGCACCAGATCCAGGAAGAGGTTCACGGGAAGTTCGCTGTGACCGGGCGCGCGAGCGGTCAAGAAAAGCATTGGGTACTTTTCGCGGACTGGATCTGATTCCTTCACTTCGCGGAAGAGTTCGGCGGCATAGGCGAACTGGGCTTCGAATTTCTGGCGAACCTCTTCTCCGACCTGGTAGCAGCAGGCCTGCACGCCGGGGCCGATGGCTGCGATCATGTTGCGTGGATCGCTGCCGAAATATCGCTGCATCTGGCCGACTCCTTTTTCGACAATACGTTTGACCGTTCCGCGCCAGCCGGCATGAAAGACGCCGACGGCGCGATTTTTCTTGTCCACCACGATGACGGGCAGGCAATCGGCGGTCAGGATGGCGAGCAGCAGTCCGGGAGTGTTGGTGATGAGTCCGTCGCCGGCTAGAGGATGTTTCGGCGCGCCTTCGATTCGGTGAATCAGATCGGAGTGAATCTGCTGGAGGGTGATCAGCGGCTTGCGTGCATTTGCAACGCCCAGTTTCTTCAGGAAGAGAGTACGGTTGCCTTCGACGGCGGCGCGCGTGTCGTGCTTTGTGAAGCCGAGGTTCAGGGCGTTTCCGCCGTATGGGCGAGAGACTCCGCCGTGCCGGGTGGAGAAGGCGTGGATGAGCCAGGGGAGTTTGGCCAGTTTTTCCGAGCGCAGTAGTTGGAGTTTGGGTTTGGGGACGGTCTTGGTTGCCACGGTTCGATAATACTGAAAATCTGGACTGGGGGCTGAAGCCCGTATTTCTGGGGGCGAGGGCCACCCGGGAACTGACGACTATGCGGCAAAGGTCCAAAGCGAGACCTCACAGGCTGAAGCCCGCAATAAAAATGCCTTTACCGCAGCGGTAAACCGCTGCGCCACCCAAAATCCAACTTCTTGCGCAGGCCGTGACGCCGCGTGCTCTGAGGCATGCGCGCCTGAGCCATTTCCGTTTGCGGGCTGCTCGGGCGGGACGATATAGTGTTAGGAGTCCATGTTTACCAACTTTATTACTACTGACCGCTGGACCAAGAAGCCGGTCCATTGCCTGTATGAGGCTCTGATCGTCGCGATTGCAACTCGCCATGCCGATGCCGTGGACATCAAATTCCTGGTGGATGGGCGTCCGGTGTGGGTGGCGCTGCCTCATCCGGCGTGGGTCGAATACAAGAAGCGGACTGGCACGCTCATTACCGATGCGCTGGCGAAGGAAATTGCCGGGCATTTCATTAAGACAGGTCTGGAATCAGGCGAGGGAGTGGGTAAGGAGATGTACTCGCTGACAGTCGAAGAGACGCTCAAACATTTGGAGGCGGTGGTGGCGGAGGCGGGGTCGGTGGTGGCGAAGTAATCGGGACTTTCTGATCCTACCGTTTTCCATCCAGCGCGCTGGGGTAATGGGGTTTTCGCGGCTGGAGCGGTTGGTTATTCCAGCTTTCTCGCTTGACCTTGAGTCTTGGGCCGTCCCTCCGGACTTGATCCTCTTCCCGCTTCTCCTAGCGCTAAAGCGCTGGGCTAATCTGGTCCGCCCCTCTAAGGCTGCTGTTCTCGTTGTTCGCTTGCGACCCGGTAGTGTTCCATTAGGACACTACCTGCGACCCTGTAGCACTTGGAAAGTTCCCTACAAATGAGGGACAATACGTTTGTCCTGCGCCAACGGGTTGGCCGTGATTCATCATGCCCTTTTCTCCCCGCTCGCCGTTCTTGAGCCTGGTATTGAGCCCGTAGTTTACTAATTGAGGAGTCATCTTTATGTCCAGTCTTACCTTGGATGTGGAAACCCGCAGCGCAAAAGGACACAAGCGGCTGGCGCAGTGGGTGGAAGAGTGCGCGCAGCTTTGCAAACCGGAGCGGGTGCATTGGTGCGACGGTTCGTCCGAGGAATACCAGGCCATGCTGCGGGTGATGATTCTGTCCGGGACGGCGATCCCGCTGGCCGAGGACAACCGGCCGAATAGCGTCCTGGTGCGGTCGAGTCCCGCCGACGTGGCCCGGGTTGAGGATCGGACTTTCATCTGCGCACGCACCAATGAGGAGGCAGGTCCCACTAATAACTGGGAAGATCCGGCGAAGATGAAGTCGAAGCTGAAGGGACTTTACACCGGGGCGATGGCGGGTCGCACGATGTACGTCATTCCCTACAGTATGGGTCCAATTGGATCGCCGATTGCCAATATTGGAGTGGAGATTACTGATTCGCCCTACGTGGTTGCCAATATGCACATCATGGCGCGAGTCGGTTCGCGTGTGCTGGAAGTGCTGGGCGAAAACGGGGAGTTTGTGCGCGGATTGCATTCGGTGGGAGCTCCGCTGGGGCCGAACGATCAGGATTCTCCGTGGCCCAACAATGCTGAGGAAAAATATATCTGTCATTTTCCGGAGACGCGGGAGATCTGGTCGTACGGGTCGGGCTATGGCGGGAACGCGTTGTTAGGGAAGAAATGTCACGCTCTGCGGATTGCGTCGGTGCAGGCGCGTGACGAGGGCTGGATGGCGGAGCACATGCTCATCCTGAAAATGACCAACCCATCCGGACAGGTCAAGTACATCACCGGGGCATTTCCTTCCGCGTGTGGCAAGACCAACCTGGCGATGCTGATCCCGACAATCCCAGACTGGAAAGTCGAGACGGTCGGCGACGATATCGCATGGATGAAGTTTGGCGCGGACGGCCGGCTCTACGCGATTAATCCTGAGCACGGATTTTTCGGAGTGGCGCCGGGAACCAGCATGAAGTCGAACCGGAACGCGATGCTGACGGCGACGCGGAATTCTATCTTTACGAACTGCGCAATGACACCCGATGGGGACATCTGGTGGGAGGCGATGACAGACGAAAGCCCTGCGGAGCTGATGGACTGGCTGCGTCGGCCCTGGACCCCGAAGTCCGGACGAAAGGCGGCACATCCCAACTCACGATTCACGACTCCGGCCAGTCAGTGTCCGGTGATAGCGCCGGAGTGGGAGGATCCAAAGGGCGTTCCGATCGACGCGATTCTGTTTGGTGGGCGTCGCGCGGGGATCGTGCCTCTGGTTACGGAGGCCTTCAGCTGGCAGCACGGAACATTTCTGGGAGCGACCGTCAGTAGCGAGACTACAGCGGCGGCGGCGGGGAAGGTCGGGCAACTCCGGCGTGATCCGATGGCCATGTTGCCATTCTGCGGATATCACATGGGCGATTATTTCGCGCACTATCTCAAGATTGGCGCGCGGCCGGGAGCTAAGTTGCCGAAGATTTACTACGTTAATTGGTTTCGGACCGACGAAAACGGTAAGTACTTGTGGCCCGGTTATGGCGAGAACAGCCGGGTGCTGAAGTGGATCTTCGAGCGTTGTGAGGGCAAAGCTCATGCTGCGGATACACCGATTGGGAGACTGCCTGAACCTGTTGATCTCGATACCAAGGGGCTCGATCTGCCGGCGGCGAATGTCGCGAAACTGCTTGGTGTTGACGTCGAGGGATGGGTGGCCGAGGTTCCGCTGATCCGGGAACACTTTGCAAAATTCGGCAATCATCTGCCGGAGGGATTGAATCGAGAGGTGGACGAACTCGAAGGCCGGCTGCGCAAGGCGAAGAAGTAGGATGGTGCCGCAGTTATTGTTTGACCGGTGGAAGAATCGGCCTTCTAGCGAGAAAGACAGATGGGCTGGGTGAGTGAGAACTCGGCCGTCCCTCCGGGACTTGAATTGCATCTTCCTTTTACCCAACGCTGAAGCGCTGGGCTAATCTGGTTCGCCCCTGCCGGGGCTGGGATCTTCGGACAACTGGCCTTCCGCGGTAGTGTCAAGATTTCTTAATCCTGCGCGCAATCGCGATCAGCACGATGGCTCCGATGGTGGCGGTGATGATACTGGAGATCAATCCGCCCATTGGCTCGAAACCCAGCAGCCGCACGAGAAAGCCGCCTACAATGGCGCCGACAATCCCGAGGGCAATATCCGTGGGCACGCCGTAACCGGAGCCCTTCATGATTTTGCCGGCGGCCCAGCCGGCGATCAGACCTACCAGAATGATCCAGAGCAACCAAAACATGTATTGTCCTCCGCGCGGCGTGAACGCAGAGTGTAACTGAAAGATGTGCGCCGGGCCACTGGGACGCAATCCTGTGCTTAAATCGAAGCATGTTTGCTCGGAAGGTCCGCGTGGAATACGTGCAGCACGGGAAGCTGCAAGCTTGTCCTCTGAAGTGGCTCGACAGTTTCAGTATGCGCAATTTCACGAACGCGACCGTGTTCGACGACAC
Source organism: Acidobacteriota bacterium (assembly GCA_046727255.1). Lineage (GTDB taxonomy): Bacteria > Acidobacteriota > Terriglobia > Terriglobales > Acidobacteriaceae > Acidiflorens. The sequence continues at coordinate 12,695 of JBKPCG010000125.1, forward strand.
GCTGCCGGTGGCGGATGGGAGCATGGAGATCGGAACGCACGTGCCGTTGGAGCAGCTTCGGGGGGCGATGGAGGACTGGTTTCGGAGAAAGAGTTATCTGGCGAAGGATGCGAGCTTGCGGATTACCGAGGGCTAGAAAAACGGCGAGAATAGTCTTGGGCGAAAGTGCTCAAGGCTAAAGCCCCGTCCTTATGGAGCCCTCCCGGACGCACGCCGGCCCGAAGGTGAAAGCAAGCAGCTAGCCGTCAAAGCTCAGACTTTGTCGAGTTTCAACTGACGCGCGAACAGTCGCACGATCATTCCATCGAAACGGGTGCCGCTCAGTTTCTCTAGTTCCCCGATGGCTTGGTCATGGGACTTGGCAGCGGCAAAGGAACGGTCGCTGGTCATGTTCACGTAGGCGTCGGCGACGGAGATGATGCGTGCCCAGAGTGGGATGTTGTCCCCTTGCAGTCCAGCTGGATAGCCACTGCCATCGAAGGCTTCATGATGAAACTCTACGGCTTGCTGAAGGAGCTTGCTGTCGGGCATTGCGCGGAGTACTTCCGCGCCCACTCGAGGGTGAGTCTTGATCACGTCAAACTCGTCGTCCGTGAGCGGGCCGGGCTTGTTGAGGATGCGGTCGGAGATGAATAGCTTGCCCACGTCGTGGACCCGCGCAGCGAAAGTAACGTCCTGTACTTCTTGGGGAGAAAAATTCAGCCCGCGGGCGATGATCCCGGAATAGTGGCCGCACTGCTCTCCGTGTCCGGCAGCGTGCGGTTCGCGCATCTCCGACGCGCGGGTCAGCGCTTCGATGCCCTCTTTCAGGGCGAGGCGGTCCTGTTCTTCTCGTCCCCCACACATTTTGCGCAGGGTGGAGACGAGTTCCTCCAGTTGTTCGGGACGGGTATCCTCGCGTTGCAGAAAGCCTTCGATGTAGCCTGAAACGAGTTGGCGCTGTACCGCCGAACCTTCGCCATTGCTGAGCAATTCCGCGGAGCGAACCTGATTTCCGCCGGCGTGTTTGGAAACGTACATGCCGGCGTCGGCTACGCGAATGATGTCCTCGGCGGAGAACCCGTGTACCGGGAAACTGGCGACGCCGAAGCTGCCGGTGATCTGGTGTTCTTCCAGCATGGGATCGGTAGCCAGCCAGAGCCGCAGCCTCTCGGCGAGCACTTGTGCCTGGTCAATGCCGGTTTCGGGCATGAGGATGACGAACTCGTCTCCACCGTAACGGGCGACCACGTTCGACTGACGGCATTTCTGCTCCAGCAAGCGGCCAACGCGGGCCAACACCAGATCGCCTTCCAGGTGACCGAGGCTGTCGTTCACTTCCTTGAACTTGTCCAGATCGATCAGCACCACCGAGAAGGGGCGCCCGGAGCGGGAAGCGCGCTTCCATTCCGAAGAGACCGCCTCCCAGAAAAAGCGGCGAGTCTTGATCCCGGTTAGGCCATCGGTGATGGACTGCTGCTGCAACTTTTGGAACACAAAAGAATTGTGCAGGGCCGTGGCCAGAAGATCGGCGAGCGTGTTCAGGATCAGAACGTCCTGCGGGGCGAAGGCATTCTCGTCGCGGCTCTCCACGTTCAGCACTCCCAGCAGAGTTTCGCCGTAGGTGATCGGGAGGCAGAGCACGGCGCGAGATTCAGGCAACACTCCCGCCAAATGGCCCTGGCCGGCATTCTGCACGAGGGCACTTCCGCCGGTGCGGGCGACGCGACCGAGGATTCCCGTTCCGACAGGAATTCGCTTGCCCAGAGCCAGCGAAGTGGTTCCAGCTTCGGCTTTGATCTCGATGTCTTTGGTGGCGTAGTCCATGATGCCGATGCCGATGTGGTCGTAGTGGAAGTTCTTCTGGATCTCGCGAACGATGTCACCCATCATCTGCTCAGCGTCCTGGCTGGAAATGGCCGTCTTCGAGATCGTGTTAAGAAATGAGAGATGCTTGGCGCGGCGTTGCTCTTCGGTGAACAGGCGAGCATTTTCCACTGCCACGCCGAGTTGGCCGGCGGCGGTTTTCATGACCTCCAGATCCCGCGCTTCAAAGACGTATTCCCGTTCCGCGCTGAGAGCGGCCATCACCCCGGCCGGTATGCCTCCCAGCATGATAGGAACTCCGCAGAACGACTTGGCCGGACGCGGAGGAATGAAATCCAGGCTTAGCTTTGTCCGCACCTGTTCGAGATCAGACTGGATGAGCAGCGGCTGCCCGGTCCGGATGATGTGCTCGGTTAGTCCGTTACTGACCGGGCGCGAGCGTTTTGGCAAGACCTGGCCGTCCTCAATTTCGAGTTCAAAGCGAATCTCGTCATCTTCCTGGAACGCGATATAGAAGTTGCTGGTGTCGAAGATCTGGCCCAGTTCGACGTGCACCGTGCGCAGAACCTCGTCCTGGTTCAGGTGCGAACTGATGGCTTGGCCGATTTCGGTGAGGAGTTCGTACTCTTTAGTGCGCCGCTGGGCCTCGTGCATCACCACGTAGTTTTCCAGCGTCAGCGCGATCTGCAACGTCAGCCCGATCAGCAGCCGCAAATTCGAGGAACCGAACATCCGGCGTTCGGCGTGGGGAAACAAAATGACGCCGAAGTTGTGCTCGCGGGTTTGCAGGCTGACCGCCATCAGATCGCGGACTCCCTCGGACAGCAGGGTTTCCTTGAAAGCGTCGAATCGTCCTCGCGGAAATGCCGGGAGCGGCTCTTCCAGTTCTTCGAGGCGGTGGAAAGTGACCACTCCGCCACGGCGGTAGGCAAGTTCGGCGAGGTAGTCGCCGGCTCCGGACTTTTGCAGCGTTTCAACAAATTCGGTCGAGAATCCCTTTTGCACCGAGGGGAGCGTGGCGCGCCACGGTTCAGAAATGAAGACTATGGCGCGGTGTGTCGGCAGCGGCGCGACCAGCCGGTCGAGGAAACTCTGCATGCTCGGCGCCAGTTCATGTGCCGACAGTAAGCGGCGGGGATCGACACCGAGAGTCGAAAACGCCAGGGCATTTTCCTGCACTGCATTGCGCTGGTTCTCAGCCAGGACCATCACCATAGCGATGGCGAGCAGCATTTGCGGGATGGGGCCGAGGAAGTCTCCTAACTGGCCAAAGATTTCGAGGAAGGGGTAGCGAACCTGTCCCGCTCCCATGAGCGCGGCCCAGAGTGCCAAGGAGAGTGCCAACATCCGGAAGGCCAGAGAATTCTTGCGATGAGCGTATAGGTAGAAATGGAATGAGCAATACAGGAGAATGGCCGCCAGCCCTACTTCCAGCCGGTAATAGACCAGCGCCTTGGCCTTCTCGTTGAAGACGCCGCCGACCATGTGCGCGCGCAGATTCAGGTAGGCGAGAACGACGCCCGCCAGCGCCAGGGCTGCGTCATACCACTTCAGCTGGAACGGCCCCCTCACCAGGCGTGTCGAGACGAAAATGCAAAGTGCCATCGCCACCAGCAGCAGGGAGCTCAGGAAAAACAGGGGGGCTGAGGGTCCGCGAAAGTGTCCGAAGGCTTCCACCGCGTAGTGCAGCGTGTAGGCAGCCCAGGCTAGCTGCCAGGCGCGGAAATAGTTTTGCCGGCTCTGCTCGTAGAGGTACCAGAAAACCAGAAATACGAGCAGGGCGACAACCCCCGGAATCAAGACCAAACCTGTGGCAACCGTGTTCATGGCTCTGTCTCAACTAAGCGCAAAAACGGGCGACTCATCGTGGCACACCTTGCCGGGACAAGACAATAGACAGTATGCAGGAGTGCTGTTTGCTTAACCCTTATAGCTGGCAGTCTTTTCACTCTATTGGATGAGACGCGGACCGGTGGGCACGGGACGCAGATATGGGTGACGGGGGTAACCTTCAGCATGGTTACTAGAGTAACCCGACTTCCGCGACCCCCGACTTCTGCACTTGGTCGCAGCTCAGCCCTCAGCTCCTGAAGGGGCAAAGTCAAATAAACAGCTTGCGGCATCGCTGAAGCGATGCCCTGATACAACCCGGCCCCTAACAAGAGCAATTCTTGAACCGATTATGCGCTGCCAGGCAGTCAGGAGCCCAGGGCGGAGAGCCTGAAGTCCAACTTGCTATACTCGCGGGTTATGCTACGGGTCCGATTCGCGCCGTCACCCACGGGTTTTCTGCATGTGGGCAGCGCGCGCACGTTTATTTTCAACTGGCTCTATGCCCGCGGGAATGGCGGGACGATGGTCCTGCGCCTGGACGACACCGACGTTGAGCGGAATACCGAAGCATCGGTCAATTCGATTTTTGAAGGTCTACGGTGGCTCGACCTGGGCTGGGATGAGGAATACAAGCAGTCCGAACGGCTTGGCTTGCATCGGCAGATCGGGGAAGCGATCTTTCAGAAGCGGCTAGCTTACCGCGATTTTACGCCTGCACACACTGGGGATAGCGAGAGATCAGGTGCCACTCAGACCTGGCTCTTCAATTCTGGCATGCGTGAGCTTTCTCGGGCTGAGAGTGACCGCCGGGCGGCCGCCGGAGAGCCCTTCGCGCTCCGGTTCCGCGTGCCGCGCGGGACAGGAGAATCAGTCCGCTTCACGGATGCGGTTTATGGAGAGCAGGTGAAGGCCGCCGACGATATCGAAGACTTCGCGCTGCTGCGCTCTGACGGGATGCCGACGTATCACTTGGCGTCGTGCGCGGACGACGTGGACTTGCGCATCAGTCATATTATCCGTGGGCAGGATCATCTTTCGAATACGTACAAGCATGTGCTGATCTTTGAGGCGGCCGGGGGAAAGGCGCCGCAGTTCGCGCATCTTCCCTTGCTGGTCGCTCCGGATGGATCGAAGCTCTCCAAGCGGCGGCACGGGCCGGTCGTGAGCGTCACGACTTATCGGGATGCGGGATTTCTGCCTGAGGCGTTCATCAACTTCCTGTGCCTGCTGGGATGGTCTCCGAAAGACGATCGCGAAAAAATGACTCGGCAGGAGTTGATCGATGCGTTTTCGCTGGAGGGCATCAATCGAGCCAACGCGGTCGTGAATTTCAAGGAGCCCGCGGCTACGCCGGAGGAGACATTCGATCCCAAGGCCGTTTGGCTGAACGCCGAGCACATCCGGGGACTGTCGATCGAAGAGCTGAGTGCACGCTTGCTGCCGATCGTGCGCGAAGCAGGATTTCAGGTCACGCTGGAAAAGATGCTCGCGGTCACGCCCCTCATTCGCGAGCGCATCAAGTTGTTACGCGATGTGCTTACCACAGCCGACTTCTTCTTCGTCGATCAACTCCCGCACTACGATCCCGCGGAACTCATTCCGCAAAAGGGCGACGCCGCTATGGCGCTCAAAGTTCTGACTCGGGTCCGTGAAGTGCTGGCGCAAACCGATTTCAAGCACGATCCGCTCGACCAAGCCCTACGAGCCGCCGCCCAGGAGTTGGGTCTCAAGGCAGGACAGATGTTCCAGCCGATCCGCGTCGCGGTGTGCGGACGGAAGAATGCGCCGCCACTTTTTGAGACACTGGAGGTCCTGGGCAGAGAGACGACGCTGGCACGGATCGAGCAGGCCATTCAAAAGCTACGGTAGACATCAAAGAGGCGATTGCGCGGTAGCGGGACTACGAGAAGAGAAAGAAGCAGGAGTAAATCGGCAATGGCTTTAACACGAGACTTCCAAGACACGATCCAGGCAAGAGTGCGGCGTGATCCCGCATTCCGTCGAGCGCTTTTGTGGGAAGCAGTCGAGAACTTTATTTCCGGAGACCTCGGCACGGGTAAGACGGTGCTGCGCGACTACATCAACGCGACCATCGGCTTTCAACAGCTGGCAGAAGCCACTCGGCATTCTCCAAAGAGCCTGATGCGCATGCTGGGTCCGTCGGGAAATCCGCAGGCGCGAAACCTGTTCGAGATTGTCGAGTATCTGCGGCAGAAGGGAAAAGTCCGATTCAAAGTTGCCGCACCTGCAAACTAGGGTCCCATGACAGAACGCGGCCATCGCTAGTGCTGCCTTCTCAATTCCGCTGCTTTCTCCCGCGTTTCTGCAGCTTCCTTCTTCAATCCCTTGGCCTCGTAAGCATTTGCGAGGGCGATTTCCGTGTCGTAGTCATCGCCGGTCTTCTCGAGCTCTTTTTGGAATGAAGCGATGGCATCGTCATACAGGCCCAGCTTCGCTTGCGCGCGGCCCAGGTTGTTGTAGACGCCTTCGAGATCCGGGTCTAACTGGGCGGCGGTCTTGTATTCCTGAATGGCGTCCTGATATTTCTCCTCGGCCAGGTTTACTGCGGCGAGACCGAAATGGGCGGCCGCGCTGTAGGGGTTGATCGCGAGGAGTCGCTGAAAGGTTTCCCGCGCTTGAGGCAGTTTCTGTTGTTCGAGATAAAGGAAGCCCAGGTTGTAATAGGAGCTTTCATTTCTTGGATTCAGCTCGAGCACACGTTTGAATTCGGCTTGGGCACTGGCGAGATCCCCTTTGGCGGCGTAAGCGCGCGCGAGGGCGAAGCGCGCGGCGGGATAGTCGGGCCGCTGACGCAGGACGGTCTGGAATTCGGCGATGGCTTGGTCGGCCTTGTTCTCGGCGAGAAATCCAACACCGCGCTGCATGTGACGGATGTAATCACGGGAATGCAGCCACCAGGCTGTGCCTCCGCCGATCAGAACGATCGCCAGCGCCAACACGGCTATGCGTCTCATGGGTGCGTCACGATCTGGCGCGACGCGGGCGATGAGCGCTCCGAGAATCAGGCCTGTGACGAGCCCTCCCACGTGGGCGGCGTTGTCGACGCGGCTCATGACGGCTCCAAAGACGAGGTTGTATCCGACAAACATAACTACGCTGCGGAGTGTGCCCATGACGGCCGCCCGGGGCAACGAAAACTCGCCGAGGTAGAAAGAAGCGATCAGCGCGCCCGCAATCCCGAAGATCGCGCCCGAGGCGCCTACGCTCAACACGTTGGGATTCCACATGACGCTGCCCAGACTGCCACCCACACCCGCGAGAAGATAGACGACGGCGAATGTCCAGTGGCCGTAGAGCGACTCCGCGAGAGCGCCGAGGTCCCACAGGCACCACATGTTGAAAGCGATATGTAGCAGGCTCCCATGAACAAACATGCAGGTCACCAGGCGCCACCATTGGCCGCTGAGAGTGAAAGGTCCGTAGTTCGCACCCCAATGCACCAAGTCCTGGCCTGCGGGATTATCGAGGATGGACACCCCGGCAAACAGCATCCCAAGAAAAACGGCCACATTGATTCCGAAAAACACCCGGGTGACCGCCATCGAGGTGGATTGCCGCCGCAGCCAGGGAGGCGGCTCAACGCGCTGGACGGTATCGTCGGATTCGCCGCGCTGGGCAGCTTCATGCTGCTGGCACCACGTGCAAATCTTCTTACCAAAAGAAAATGACGCAAGTTTACGACCGCATTGAACGCAATTGGCCATGGCTACAGCCTGGCCGAGCCGAAGTCGTGCGTCGCGGCTGCCAGGCAATCGAATGCTCGCTGAAGAAATAGAATACAGTCACGAACGCAGTTCTGGCAGCGGCGGGGCAAAGCCCGCTCTACATCCAAAAGGGAGAGCCTTCGGGCGAGATCAGGACTTAGGTCGTCCCTCCGGAGTCTGTGTCGTAGCTCAACTGGGAAACAAAAAGTGGAATTAACCGCGCTCCAGCCGCGTAGCGGCGATATGCGAAAGCCCGGCACGGGAGTGCCGGGAAAGCGTTAGTGGGATGAATCGAGTCCCGCAAGGGACGGCACTCTCGCTACGACACAGACTCCTCCGGGACGTGAATTGTTTCTTCCGCTCCTCCCAGCGCTTGAAGCGCTGGGCTAATCTGCTTCGCCCCTCCGGGGCTGGGGTTCTTGGAGAGCCGGTTTTTCTGATTTGTCCGACGACGTGTTCTCCATGCAATACTCAAGCCCCGAAACGGTTTGCTGCGCTGGCGGTACTCACACCGAGGTAACCTGCCGAGTTCTCTGCGGAGAAGCCTGTTTATGTCATGATCAGCGAGTATTCCTATCTAGCTGCTCGAGGAGGAACTATGCGCGGTATCGCCGCGGTGATTTTGGTGCTTGGGATGGTTGTGCTGGCAGCTCCGGTTGCGGACTCGCAACGGAGCTTTGGTCCGCCGGACGACGATGACTACCTGGTGATTGTTTTCAAAGATGGCCGCCAGCAAAGGCTGGAAATGTCCGACATTGCGCGGATGGAATTCAAGAGCAGTGGCTTTACAGTGGGAAGAGGCAGGTTCCTGGGACGATGGAGGGTTGGGAGCGGAACCGGGGAGACGTTCTTCATTACTCTTACTCCAGATGGCCAGGCGACAAGATCCAACGGCAATGGCCGTGGAACCTGGACAGTCAGCAATCGGGAAGCTCGCATCAGCTGGGAAGACGGCTGGCATGATGTGATACGCAGGATCGGTAACGGGTACGAGAAGGCTGCGTTTTCGCCGGGAAGGTCTTACGACGACCGCCCGTCGAATGTCACCGAGGCCGTGAACACCGAATCGCGTCCCTACTGATCGGCACAAATTGAGAGTCACCTGGTGGGCGGAGGTAGGACCGGTAAAAAGAGCGCCTCCGCCGTGCCGCGATACACTGCGGTCCCAACCGCCCCAGCTACTTCCGGCGGACGGGCGGGCTTTGCATACGTGTGCGCTGGCCGTGCTAGCATGTTGTATTAGCTACAGTTAGCGACGCATGAACCCAGCCAATCCATCCCTAGCAGCTACCGCGAACCCGTCCCCTGAAAGTGCGACGGTTCCTTCGAATTTCGTCCGCGACATCATTGTCGAGGATGTGAAAACGAAGAAATTCGGCGACGCTCCCATCCAAACGCGATTTCCTCCCGAGCCCAACGGATACCTGCACATCGGCCATGCCAAGGCCATCTGCCTCGATTTCGGATTGGCTGACGAGTTTGGGGGCAAGACCAACCTGCGCTTTGACGATACCAATCCCGAGAAGGAAGAGCAGGAGTACGTGGACTCCATCATGAAGGATGTCCGCTGGCTCGGGTTTGAGTGGGATGGGCTTTACTATGCCTCGGATTATTTTGATCAGCTGTACGCGTGGGCGATCAAGCTGATCAAGGAGGGTAAGGCGTATGTTGACGACCTGAGCGCTGCCGAGATCCGAAAGTACCGAGGCACGCTCACCGAACCCGGCAAGGACAGCCCTTATCGCACGCGCTCGGTTGAGGAGAATCTCGACTTGTTCGAGCGCATGCGCAAGGGCGAATTCCCGGACGGCTCGCGCGTGTTGCGCGCCAAGATTGACATGGCTTCGCCGAACTTGAACATGCGCGATCCGGTGATGTATCGGATTTTGCATGCTGAGCATCACCGCACGGGCGACAAGTGGTGCATCTATCCGATGTACGACTATGCGCATGGGCAGTCGGACTCGATCGAGCGCGTTACGCACTCGATGTGCACGCTCGAGTTTGAAGATCACCGGCCGCTTTACAACTGGTTCATCCAGCAGCTGGGGATCTTTCCTTCGCAGCAGATCGAGTTCGACCGGCTAAGCCTTACTTACACGCTGTTGAGCAAGCGCAAGCTTCTCAGGCTGGTACAGGAGAAACTGGTGAGCGGGTGGGATGATCCGCGCATGCCGACGCTGTCGGGAATCCGCCGACGTGGCTACACGCCCGAGGCGATTCGAAATTTCGTGGGCGCCATTGGGGTTTCTAAGACCAACGGGACGCTGGAACTGGCGATGCTGGAACACTTCGTCCGCGAAGACCTGAATAAGCGGGCGCCGCGAGTGATGGCGGTGCTGCGGCCGTTGAAGGTAGTGATTGATAACTATCCGGAGGGTCAGGTTGAGGAAGTGGAGGCTGTGAATAATCCGGAAGACGAGAGCGCCGGGAAACGCAAGGTGCCGTTCTCGAAGGTGCTCTACATCGAACAGGACGACTTCCGTGAAGATCCGCCGAAGCAATACTATCGGCTGTCGCCGGGGCGCGAGGTGCGTCTGCGCTATGGGTACTTCATTACTGCTCGCAGTGTGGTGAAGAACGATGCCGGAGAAGTGGCGGAGGTGCACTGCACTTACGATCCGGCTACGCGCGGGGGGAATGCTCCGGACGGGCGCAAAGTGAAGTCGACGATCCACTGGGTGTCGGCGGCGCACGCGGCAGATGCCGAGGTGCGGGTCTACGACAAGATGTTCACCAAGGAAGATCCGGATCAGGTTGAAGGGCAGGAGTTCACGGCGAACTTGAATCCGCAATCTTTGGAGGTGATTACGGACGCGAAGGTGGAGCCTTCGCTGGCGGGCGCGACAGTCGGAAGCCGCTTCCAGTTCGAGCGGCTGGGGTATTTTTGTGTGGATCCGGATTCAAAGCCGGGGAAGCTCGTGTTTAACCGGACGGTGGCGCTGAAAGATACCTTGGCGAAGATTGAGAAGAGGGCGGGATCGTAGCTATCGAGAATAGGGGCGGGTGCGTGCCCCGTCTCCGTTGCGGTGGGAGACGCGGCACGCCGCGTCTCCACTCCAACTTTTTCCACGAAGACGCCCCAATCCGCTTCAGCACTCCTACTTTTTTAACGAGCGGATGAACTTTACCAGGTCTTCGATCTGCTCTTTTGTCAGCTTGCGCTCATAGGCCGGCATTTTGCCTTTGCCCTTGGCGATGATGGCTTCGAGTTCATCTTCTGTCTGCTTCTGCACGTCGGCGGAGCTGAGATCGCGAAGTTTGAGGTGCTGACCCATTTTGGTGTCGCCCTTACCGGTCGTGCCGTGGCAGGGCGCACATCTTGCCTTGAACGTGTCCGCACCCGGGCTGGCGAAGGCGTAGGCGGAGGAGAACACCAGAGTCAGCGCAAAAATCATCAAACATGCCTTGGTTCCCACTAATTCGGTCCTCCGGAAGGTTGAGCCATACGGTGCTCCTATTACCAAGTCAATCGTAACGCGAACTGGAACTGTCGCGGGTCGAAGGCTGAGGTCGGTTTCTGTCCGCTGTCCCAGAGCGGGTTGACGTCGGTCACGTTGAATTTGTTGATCAGGTTGAAGACGTCCATGATGCCTTCGAGCGCCATGCGATCACCAAACGCGATGCGCTTCGAGATGCGCAGGTCGGTGAATACGTTATAGGGTCTGGTGCCAGCGTTGCGCCCTAGGTTGCCGATGACGGTGCCGTCCAGGAAACAAGCTGGTTGCAGGAAGCCGGTGGGCGAGAAGCGTGAGGCTGCGGGCGTGTCGCCGCAACTGTTTTTCGGGGTGCCCGCGGGCACCAAGAGTGGCCGATCCGTCGGCGTCGAGAAGTCGAAGTTGCGGTCGTCGCCGGTGATGATGTTAAACGGTCTGCCGGACACCGCCTCAATGATGGGGGCGACCGTCCAGTTGCTGAACAACTTTCCTGCGAAGCTGTTGCCGAGGTGGCCGCTCTGGTACACACCGCTAAACACAAAGCGATGCCGCTGATCGAAAAGTGAAGTCGAGCGGTCGGCGTTCGGATTGTAGTTGTCCTGTGGCTCGAGGGGAGACTGCAAGTCGGTCGAGTCGTCGATGGCATGCGACCAGGTGTAGGACGCCAGGAATTCATAGTGCTGGCCGAAGCGCTTTCGCAAATTCGCGGTGAGGGCGTGATAGACCGAACTGCCACTCGATGAGTTAGCGGGCATATCGCTGAAGGGGACGCAGTTTGTGAAAGTCGGCGGCGTCGGATCACAGGTGGAGTGCAGGCCGTCGGCCTGCAGGATGGCATTGGCTAACGTAAGACACGGCGTATTGACGAGAAACTGGCCAATCGAAGGATTCAGGCCGGACGGCCGGAAGAAACTGACCGCCGCTGCCGAAATCCAGGGTTGACCTCCCAGGCCGACACCACAGGGAGCCGCGCCACTTCCCACGGCCAGCGGTCCGAACGACGAATTTGAATTGGGATCACCGGTCGCGATTTGCCAGTTCGACAACAGAGCCGCAGTATTAACAGCGTTAACGTTGATCGGACGGTTGTTGTGCCGGCCACCGGTAAAGTTCCATTCGATGCCGAGGGACATATCGTGTCCCAAGTCTCGCTCAAAGCTTAAATTGGCTTGGTTGGAATAGGCGTAGATGAACCCCTTGTCGTTGGGGAAACCAAAGGGCTGAACGGAAAGTGGCAGCCCAGCCCCCAAATAGTTCTGATTTGTCCACAGCGACGGTACGCCCGGTGTTGGATCGAACCTTTGTTGATCTGGAATGTAGGTCAATCCCTGAGCCAACCCGGGAGGGGTGCAATTTGCGTTTCCCAACAGCCCCTGAAAAACGTTCGAGGCGTTGAGATTGAGAGGACTTGGGTTATTGCTGGTGCAGGGAGCACCGGGGAACAGAACGATCTGAGGTGCTTTGGTCCCATCCGCTTGGTCGGCCAAGAAGGCGAGACCGAGCAGCGGGTGGTCGTAGAAGATTCCGTAAGACGCGCGGATGACGCTCTTCCCGTTCTTACGAGGATCCCATGCAATTCCGATGCGGGGCGCGAAATTGTTGAAATCGCGGGGAATGCCTTTGGCCAGATGAAGGAATTGCTGGCCATAAGCGGCAATCGGATTTTCGGGGGCAAACTGCGGAGTGAACTCGACGTCATAACGTACGCCATAGTTGAGCGTCAGGTTGGACCGGATTCTCCAGCTATCCTGGATAAATGCGGCGGCAGTGGTATTTGAAAAACTGTCATGCGCATCGCCTACGCCTTGAATGAAATTGGCGGGAATTCCAGCGCCGTAGGCTTGAATTGCGCTAAGGCCGGGGAGTGACGAGGGAAGTCCCAGGTTGCTTGCACTGACCCCGCCAAAGTTGTAAATGCCCCCGAAGTTCACAGTGAAATCGGCAAGTACGGGCAGGAAGTTGCCATCGACTCCGAACTTGATGTTATGTGACCCTTTCAACCAGGAGAAATTATCGGTTGCCTGATAGCGCTGTTCAGTCCGTTTGATGAAAGAGAATGGTTCGCGTCCGAAGAACGCGAAGCCAGGAATGTTGATGGCGACATTCTCCCCGCCTGGCCCACGGGAAGGTCCGTAGAAAAGACCGCGGCGCGAGTACTGAAAGCGAAACTCATTGATTTTGTTGTTACCGATGGTCCATGTGTCTTGCCCCATGATGGACCAGTCGTGAAAGTTTTGCGTCGATGTTCGTGAGAACGCATTCTGGCCGAAATTCTGCGGACCCTGAGCCTGCACCTGGATACCGGTGATATCGCTGGGGCTGGCTCCACCACGCAGAGTCAGACGATTGTTGCTCGAGAGGTTGTGGTCGAGCCGCAGCGAGTAGATATCGGTGCGCTCGGAAACGGGGAAGTTCCCGACTAGAGTGTTCATACCGACAAACGATGATGGGACAAAGCAGGGTCCGGGGGGAGCGCAGCTGGTGGGAAACGCGCTGAACCGGGCTCCACCCGTCAGGCCTGCTGGCCATAGGCCGTTTAAAGCCATACCGGACGATGCGCCCAACAACGAGACATATTGCTGGAATTCGGGATCGCCATTCACGGCTTGAAGAAATTGTTGTTGTTCGGGCGTGACTTGGATCAGGACAGAGTTTGCGGGTGCGCCGTAAAACGCCGATGCGTCAAATTGCACCAGCCCAAATGTCCCGTTGGGAGCGCCGATCGACGAAAATCCCGTTTCCTGCCGCCAGGTTCCCTCCCACGAAAAGAAGTAGTAAGTCTTGTCTTTCACGATTGGACCACCGAGCGTCACCCCGGCCTGGGTACGCGTGTAGGCGGGATTGTTAGTCGTGGAGAACGGATTTACAGCCTGGAAATTGCGGTTGCGCAAGAAGCCGTAGGCGCTGCCGTGAAAGTCATTGGTGCCTGACTTCGTCACGATATTAACTACGCCGCCGGCGGCGCGTCCGTATTCGGCAGCGTAGCCGTTGGTCTGGATCTGAAACTCCTGCACGGCCTCCTGCGAGACCGTCGAGCGGATGCCGTTGACGGAATTGTCCACGGCGTCGGCGCCATCGACGTTCACGAGGTTCGAGCGGGCTCGCTGGCCGCTCATGTTCAGGCCGGAAGTGGGGGCGGCGCCGATGGAGGGGGCGGTATCGCGGGCGAGGCGTGAATCGGTCAGGGCGAAGTTAATGTAGTTGCGGCCGTTGATGGGGAGATTTGCAATGCGCTGCTCGTTGATGGTGTCGGTGGAAGAAGAGCGCTGCGTTTCCACCAGTTCCGCTTCGGACCTTACGGTGATGGTTTCCTGCGTTCCCGCAATGGAA